>CAYZQQ010000011.1:0-21658 GCA_964480075.1 uncultured Anaerolineaceae bacterium | reverse complement strand
AGGTTCACATACGATGACGAGCGCACCCGATAACGCCAGGGGGTGCCGGAACCGTTGCTGACGGCATAGAATCCGAGTTCGCCTTTGGGGCTTTCCACCCGGCTGTAAGCTTCGCCGGCGGGCACGCGGGTGATGTAACCCCCTTTGCCGCCCATAATTTCGCCCGGTTCAATCTGCGCCAATGCCTGTTCCAGAATGCGCAAGCTCTGGCGCGTTTCCAATACGCGAATCAGGTAGCGGTCGTACACATCGCTGTTGTGCAAAACGGGGATGTCGAAGTTGAAACGGTCGTAAATGCTGTACGGTTCGGCTTTGCGGATGTCGTAATTGACGCCGCCCGCTCGCAATTGAGGACCGGTCACACCGTATGCCACCAATTTTTCGGGGGAGAGATAGCCCACATCTTTGGTGCGCGCCAGCAGAATTTCGTTGTTGCTGATTAAATCTTCCAGTTCATCCAGCGTGCGGGGCAACGTATCTTTCACGTGAAAGCGCGCTTTGTCAAGCCATTCTTCGCTCACATCGTTTGCCACGCCGCCGAAGCGCATGTAATTGTACATCATCCGCGAGCCGGAAACTTCTTCAAACAGGTCTAAAATGCGTTCCCGCGCTTTGATGGCGTACAGCGCCGGGGTGAAAAATGCGCCGAGGTCGTTCAACAGGAAGCCGATGAGCCACAGGTGGCTGACCGCCCGGTTCAGTTCCGACATAATGACGCGAATGTATTCCGCGCGTTCCGGGACTTGCGTGCCGGTCATCTTTTCAACCAGCATGGCGTACCCGTGATTGTTTATCATTGAGGTGATGTAATCGAGCCGGTCAGTGAAGGGCATATTCATCAGCCAGCCGTTGCGCTCGCCGATTTTTTCGTGGTTGCGGTGCAGATACCCCAGTACCGGTTCCAGCTCAACCACATTTTCACCTTCCAGCGTGACCACCATGCGGAACACCCCGTGGGTGCTGGGATGTTGGGGTCCCATATTTATTTTGATGCGGTCAGTACGCATTCCGGCAATATTTTCCACACCCTGCATTGGCACTTCCACCAGTTTTTCGTTTTCCGGTTGGTACGTTTCGGGGTTGAAATCATCGGGGTAAACCACATTTTTGTTGAATGGGTTTTTATATTCAATGCGTTCGGCGACACCTTTGGGCCAGCGGTCGGTAAACGGTTTTACCGCCTCTTCGTAATACGGTTCTTTAAAATCTTTCCGCATGGGATGCCCGCGGAAGCCCTCCCACATTAAAATACGTTTTAGGCGGGGATGTCCTTCAAATTTAATGCCGTACAGGTCATACACTTCCCGTTCCTGCAAATCGGCGCTCTGCCAAACGTCAATCAGCGACGGCAAAACGGGGTCAGCATCATCGGCGGGGCGCGCTTTGAGTACCACGGGACCGCCCCAACGACGGGTGGAGTAAATGTGGTAAACCACTTCAAAGCGCGGTTCGCGCCCAAGATAGTCTACACCGGTAACATTGGAAAGGTAGCTGTAATCTAAGTCGGGTTCGGCGCGGAGATATTTCGCCACAGAGACCAACCGGTCAGGGACAACCACCAGCGCATCCTTTTCGGGGGTGACGGTTTCTGCACCCAACGCTTTGTTGATGTGGTCTGCCAATAGCTGTGTTTCCTCTGTGGGTGTGGTGTCCCAAACGGGCAGTTTTGGCGGTTTGGGCGCGCGTTTCGGTCTGGCTTTGGGTTTTTCTTCCGCCACCGGTTCTTCCGCCGGTGGGTTTTCTTTTTCTTCTTTACGCCGCTGAAGTTCCTGTTTTATCAATGGCACATCGCGCGGGTCAAAAATATCGGGACCCAGCACCGGCACGGGAATAGCATCCACATCGCCTTTTTTGTACCATGCAACCGTTTTGATGGACTGACGTTTCATTTTTTCTTGCAACGCCACAAATCCCTGCACCAGCGCATACGGGGTCGGCGGACAGCCGGGAATGTACACATCCACCGGTAAATATTTATCAATACCGGAAACAACGTTATAGCCCTCTTTAAATGGACCGCCGCCGGAGGCGCACGCCCCCATCGCAATAACGTATTTCGGTTCCGGCATTTGGTTATACAGCCGCACAATGTTGGGCACCATTTTTTTGGTCACCGTGCCGGAGACAATCATCAGGTCGGCTTGGCGGGGAGAGGCGCGCATCAGCCCCCACCCAAAGCGTTCAATGTCCAATCGCGCTGATGCCGCGCAAATCATTTCGATGGCGCAACACGCCAAACCGAACATCATCGGCCAAGTGGAGTACATTCGCCCCCAATTGTAAATGGCGTCAAGCGTGGTTATAAAAACATTCTGTTTCAACTCATCCGGAACCGGAATACTGCCATCTATTGCTGCTGGTGATTTTGTAGTCATCTAAATGTCACCTTCGATGCGGTAAGAATTTAGTATTAATTTTGTTGGTTTCCATTTGCAACGACTGCCGAGTGAGGATTTTATACCCTATAAATTACATCCTGTTCACAGCGTCACAATCTTACCACCGCCAAAAACCGTTGTCAAAATATGGTATCAATTGTCACCCACCTTAATTATGCTAATTTTTATAATTTTTATCAAATATTTGACACCTTTTTTCCTTTCTGTTACCATCCCATTGAATCGAATGGACACCCATTCAAGTTCACCGTTGCATTGAATTTTGATTTTGAAACTATTTTCAGAGGCAATCCATTATGCAAGTAACTCGACAACGAATTATTGACATCCTGCGCGCGCAAGGGCAATCCACCGTAGAAGAACTGGCAAAAGAAGTAAAATTAACCCCGATGGCGATACGTCACCATTTAAATGTCCTGCAAGCCGATGGATTGATTACAATCTTACGCACCAAACAGCGCCATCGCCCCGGGCGCCCAATACAGGTATACGGGCTGACCAACAAAGCTCGAAAGCTCTATCCACAGCAATATTTACAGCTCACCGATTTGCTGGTTGACGAAATCAATGACCAAATCGGACCGGAAGCGGTCAGACAAATTTTTGGAGGCATTGCCGAGCGATTAGCCTCCGAAGCGCCGTCACCTGCTCCCACTGCCTCGCCGACGGCTCGACTGGATGCGCTGGTAAAATATTTACAGGACAAAGGATTCGTGGCAGAATGGCAAGTTGAAAATAAGCGCTACATTTTATGCCATTACGATTGCCCGTACCGCCAGTTTGCTCAGAGTCATCCCGATGTATGCTTGCTTGACGAAAAACTGATTTCTACCTTTGTGGGCAGTGAACCCGCGAAACAACTGTCTATTGCGCGCGATGACGAAATGTGCAAATACGTCTTCACCGACATACCGGTTCCCGCCGAAACAACCGATGCCGCATAATTTACACCACCGCCGATAACTCGGCGGTTTTTTTCTGTATCGTTATGAGTTTTGGACACATCGTCACATAGGGTGTAAAATTCTTATACTATAAAATTATTGGAAGACAGGATGCCTATGAAAGATTCCTATGGTAGAGAAATAAATTATCTCCGTATTTCACTGACCGACCGCTGCAATTTGCGCTGCGTGTATTGTATGCCAATGCGCGGGCTGTCGTTTGTGCCCAACGATGAGCTCCTTTCGCCGACCGAAATAGCCACCGTCGCCCGCGCCGCTGTCGAAACCGGCTTTCACAAAGTTCGGCTCACCGGCGGCGAACCGACCCTGCGCCGCGATATTGTGGAAATTGTGTCGCTGCTCAACGGCATTCCCGGCATTGAGGAAATTGCCATGACCACCAATGGCTATCGACTGAAAAAACTGGCAAAACCATTGGTGGCAGCCGGGTTAAATCGGGTGAATATCCACGTGGATGCCATCAACCACACTCAATTGCTGAAAACGATGCGGCTGGCAAAAGAATCGAAGGTGTGGGAAGCGATTACCGCTGCCGAAGAAGCCGGGTTGCTGCCCATAAAACTGAATGTCGTCGTCACCCGTGGGTTCAACGAGAGCGATGTGGCAGAGATGGCAAAATTAACCATTGACCACCCGTGGCATGTGCGATACATTGAACTGATGCCGCTCGGCGCCCCTGCCGGTATCGCGCTGAACAATTACGTTCCCACCACAGAAACCATCAGCCTGATTGAGGCGGGGGTCGGCAGTATTCTCCCGCTCAACGGCGGCGAGCTGGACGGTGAAGCACGGCTCTACAGCATTCCCGGCGCACAGGGCACCCTGGGGTTTATCAGCCCGGTGAGCAACCCGTACTGCGACGATTGCAACCGGATGCGCGTCACCTCAGACGGATGCATTCGGCTGTGTCTGCTGTCTGACAAAGAAATTAACTTCCGCGACTCCCTGCGCAACGGCGGCTCGCACCGCGATTTGGTGGCGCTGTTTGAGCAAGCCGTCACCCATAAACCGTGGGGACACAAACTGGAAGAAGGCATTCACCCCGAATTGCGCACGATGAGCCAAATTGGGGGGTGAGATAGTTAAATCAGGAGAATCCCGTGCAAAACGTATTTCCCCCATTAATTTTGAACGATTGGCGCGCCACACGCGATACCCTGCAACTTTACAGCCAACTGCTGGGCAAAGTTCGGCGAGCATTGGCGCCGCCGCACTCTCAATGGTGGCACATCACCCTGCACGTGGATGCCAACGGGCTGACCACCACCCCCATCCCCACTGAAAATCCATTTGAATTGCGATTGAATCTGCGCGCGCATACGTTAGAATTCCACCCCATTGATGGTGTGGAACACAATAGCTTGCCGCTGGAAAACCAGAGCGCGCATTCGGTTGCCGAATGGATGCTGAACCAACTAGCAATCATCGGCGTGAAACCGGAAATTGACTGCGCACCGTTCAGCAGCAACAAAATTTTGCCATACGATGCCGGACGTGCCGAAATATTTTTCACCGCGCTGAAATCCATTGACCACACTTTTCGGCAATTTAAAAGCGAACTTCCCGGCGAAACAAGTCCGGTGCAGATATTTCCCCACCATTTTGATGTATCGCTGGTGTGGTTCACCGGACGGCAAGTGGTCGTTCCCGCAGGCGAAGAAGGGGGCGCAGAGCAGGTCGGATTCGGTTTTTCTACCGGTGATGACACCCTCCCTGAAGCCTATTTTTACGCCACACCGTGGCTCGCGCCTGCCGGGCTAGCCGACACCCCGCTGCCGGTGGGGGCATCATGGCAGACCACCGGCTGGACGGGTGGACTGCTGCCGTATCACACCCTCGCCAAAGCCACGCAACCCGGCACACTCCTTCTTGACTTTTTGCGCGCCGTGCAGCACAATTCAGCCAAACTGATGTCCGATACATCTGCCAAAAAATAGAACACCGATGACACAGATAATGCTGATTTTCACTGATTCTTTTGAATTTATACGGAACAGTGCCATAATTTATCATTCAATATCACAGGGGCGACCGGAAGGGTTGCCCGGTATAGGTTTCAGTCTGACCTGAATTGTCATTCCCGCGAAAGCGGGAATCCATCAGTTTCTGCGGTGGATTCCGGAAATTTATTCCATCAGTCAAAAATAACCACTACCCACAAAAAATTATATTTGTTTTCGACGCCGGTGGGTATATCTGTGAAAATCTGTGTTCCAATTTTTCAGAATTGTCAGGCAGAAAGATACTCAATCAAAAAATGTATCCAGATGACCGGGTGCTGGTGGCGGTGATGAACAATCAGCGTGATTGGCAAATTGTTCTCACCGAACATTGGTATCACATTCCAACCAAAAAAGCTCCCGCCGAAGTGCCACACATCGATTGGGTGGCATTTTACTTTACCGCCGCATTCGGTAACGACCGTTGGGCGGCGCATTATTTTGCGCCGGTATTGGGGCACGAGCTGGTCACTCGCGCCGAATTGTTTCCGCACGAGCCGGAACATCCCCGCGCAGGACAGTGGTATTTTAAGCTGATGGTCGGTGATATTCAACACAAACTGCCGCCCATCACCAGCCAAAATTGGCGGCGAGTGACATTTATTTTCACCACCGGCGACCGTTTTGAGCGCGCCACCGACCTGCGTGATTTACTGGCGGATGTTTCGCCGGAAGGAACACCGTTTGTCACGCTGAAAGATTACCCGGCAGCGTACAATGTTTAATGTTCAAAGTCTTATGTTGAGCGCAAAACAACCTTGAACTTTGAACACCGAACCTTGAACCCCAAACACCCCTCGGAGGGCGTATGTCCACAGCCATATTAATTATATTGGGATTGCTCGGCGGAGTCGCCGTCGGATTGCAGGGACCGCTTTCCAGTTTAATGAGTAGTAAAATTGGCATTATGGAAAGTATTTTCATCGTGCATTTGGGCGGCGCAATTTTGGCGATTGTGCCGTTGCTGATATTTTGGGGCGGCGGCAATCTGGGTGAATGGCGGAGCGTGCCGTGGTATGCCCTCGGCGCGGGGGCAATGGGGCTGGTGGTCATCGGGGCAGTGAGCATCACCATTCCGCGGCTGGGCGTTGCGCCCACTGTGACGCTGATTGTGGTGGCGCAACTCATCGTCGGCGCCATCCTTGACCAGTATGGCTGGCTCGGGGTGCATATTCGCCCCATTGATACCCCCCGTATTTTTGGCGTGCTGGCACTCTTACTTGGCACGTGGCTGATGGTGAGATAATGAAAAGTTGAAAATGCAAAGTGCAAAAATTTCACGCATTATGTTGCACAAATTGCCAATCTCCAATCAACCCACAACAAAGGACGAATGACCAATGACAACCATCCAAATTGAACGCGGCAGTATTGAAAAAACCGAAGCCGATGCAATCATCGTTAATCTGTTTGAAGGCGTGAAACATCCCGCCGAAGCCACCGGCGCAATTGACCGCGCGCTCGGCGGCGCTATCAGCGATGTGATTGCCGCCGGCGACCTGCGCGGCAAATTGGGCGAAACGGTGGTGCTTTACCCGCGCGGCGAAATTCCCGCCAAACGAGTCATTGTCGTGGGGTTGGGTTCCGCCGATGAATTTTCGCTGGATGGCGTGCGCGAAGCTGCCGCCGCCGCTGTATTGCAAGCCCGAAAACTCGGCGTGTCATCGCTGGCGACCATCGTTCACGGCGCCGGTATCGGGGGAATGAAACCGGCTGATGCCGCGCAAGCGCTGGTGGAAGGGATACTGCTGGCACTGTACCGGTACAAATCGCCCCTGCCCCGCGCCACCGATACGCCCCCGCATAAAATCTCATCGTGTAAAATTGTAGAATTTTCCGGCGAAAAATTGCCCGCCATCAAAGCGGGCGCACGCGCCGGAGAGATTATCGCCCGCAGTGTGTATCTCACTCGCACACTGGTAAATCTGCCCAGCAACATTGCCACCCCCGGTTATATCGCCGAAACGGCAAAGAAAATGTGCAGTGAAAACAGTCTTTCATACCGCGAACTGAATGAACACCAGCTTGGCGCCGAAGGGATGAACGTGCTGTTGGCGGTCACTCAGGGCGCAGAACAACCCGCCAAATTCATTATTATGGAACACGCTCCCGCCGACGCACCAAATAGTGGCTCGCCGGTAGTGCTGGTGGGCAAAGGCGTGGCATTTGACACGGGCGGCTATTCCATCAAAGGGCGAACCACAATGCTCGGCATGCACGGCGATATGGCGGGCGGCGCAGCGGTCATCGGCACGATGCGCGCCGTGGCGCAACTGAACATCCCCCTGCACGTGATGGGATTGGTTCCCGCCGTGGAAAATGTCATCAGCGCCACCGCCTATAAACCCAACGATGTGTTTGTCGCCAAAAACGGGGTCAGTGTGGAAATTATCAGCACGGATGCCGAAGGGCGGCTCATTTTGGCGGACGCGCTGTGTTATGCCGCCACCCTCAATCCTAGCGCGGTGGTTGATGTCGCCACCCTGACGGGTGGGAAAGTCTTGGCGCTCGGCGCGCGCACCAGCGCGTTTTTCGCCAATGATGGCAAATTGCACGAAAAGTTACAGGATGCCGCCGAAAAGGCGAGTGAACCGGTGTGGCGATTGCCGCTCGACCCGGCGTACGACCGTCAATTGAAAAGTCCCATCGCCGATTTGAAAAACACTGGCGGCAGAGAAGCATCATCCATTACCGCCGCCCGATTTTTACAACATTTCATCGGCGAGCATCCATGGGGTCATATTGATATGGCAAGTGGGGAATTTTACGAGCCGGGACCCAATCACACGCCACGAAAATATATTCCCAAAGGTGCAACGGGCGTTCCCGTGCGCACGCTGGTGGAATTTTTGCGGAATTGGGCGTAAATCCCCCGGAGTGATGTGCTGATATGTCTAATGCGATTCAGCAATTTTTTGTTTTCAACCACATAATTCTTTTATTTGTTTATGGGCAAGTCTTTTTTATACTGGGGTTAGCGATTGCATTACAATCGTGGCGACACAGCCGGTTATCGTTGGCACGAGATCTGCACTGGATTGCAATATTTGGGCTGACACACGGGTTGCACGAGTGGGGGGGCGTTTTCATTCCTTTACAAGCAGCCTATTTACCGCCTGATGCCATAAGTATATTACTGATTGCTCAACTTTTTCTGCTGGCAATTTCTTTTGTCAGCTTGTTTCAATATGGCATCGAAAGCCTGCGTCCCCTGCCCGGGTACTGGCGTCTCGTGCGGTACCTGCCGCTCACAATTTTTATGATATGGTTGCTATATATTTTCTTGCCGGACTTTACTTTAGCTGAGGACATCACTCACTGGGAACGGACAGGAGATATTTGGGCACGGTACGCTTTGGGATTCCCCGGTGGGTTACTGGCGGCGTATGGATTGCAACGAAAGATTCAAGAAGATTTGATCCCCCGCAACGTTCAATACGTTGTACCGATGATTCGGTTAATGCAAATCGGATTTGTGGGATACAGTATTATGGGCGGTCTCATCGTTCCCGCCGGGTCTTTTTTCCCGGCAGATGTTTTAAATCAAGAATCGATACAGCAGTTGACGTCACTCCCCATTCAGGTGTATCGCAGTCTTTTGGGGTTAATTTTGATGTACACCACTATCAGAACTCTGGAGGTTTTTCATACAGAGCTTGACGACCGGCTGACGAATATTGAAGAATCACAGATATTGCTCGCGGAGCGAGAACGCATTGGACGAGCATTACATGACGGGACACTGCAAACGGTATATGCCGCCGGATTGTTGTTGCGCAGCGCCGAACGTAACGTGCGACGCAACGACGTTGAAGGCGGTATGTCGCATTTACAACAGGGCATATTTACGCTGGACCAAGCCGTCACCGATATCCGCAGTTACATCGGCACCCTAAACCCCCAGCCAACCACAAAAAGCCTCGCTGCCGGACTAACCGAAATTGCGCATACTTTCCATCATCATTTTATGGTAACCACTGACCTTAATTTGGATATGCCGCCGGAGTTAATGTTATCACCCATCCAAATAAGCCGGTTGTTGGCAATTACCAACGAAGCAATGAGTAACGTCGCGCGGCATGCCCATGCGACAAAAGTATTGTTGTCCATCATCGTGAATGACGGATGGTTATTTTTAACTATTAAAGATAATGGACGAGGGTTGCCGGTTGACATTGTGCGGGGGTACGGGCTGAACAATATGCAAGACCGTGCCAGACTACTGGGGGGCATCATTGAAATATCCAGCATTCCCAATCAAGGCACAACTATTGCCGTAAAAGTTCCCATAGGAGATAGCTATGAAACAACTACGTATCTTGCTAGTGGATGATCATCACGTTGTCCGGTTGGGGTTACGGTCGCTGCTCAATGGCGAACCCGATTTGGACGTGATAGCAGAAGCCGGCAACGCAGCCGAAGCAATTCAACTTGCCCGGCAATTACAGCCGGATGTGGCGTTAATGGACATCCGGTTACCGGACAAAAGCGGCATTGAAGCGTGTCGGGAAATCAAACGCACCCATCCACACGTCCACATTTTAATGCTCACCTCTTATGCCGATGATGATATGGTCACCGAAGCTATAGCCGCCGGCGCCACCGGCTATGTGCTGAAGCAATTGAGTACCGACAAATTGCTGCAAGCTGTTCGCACGGTGGGGCAAGGCGAATCGGTTTTGGATCCTAAAGTAACCAAGCAAATTCTAAGTTATGTGAAACGTACCCAGCGAGAAACGTCTACCGCCGCATTTCGCGATTTATCACCGCGAGAAATACAGGTACTAAAATTAGTCGCCGAAGGGAGAAGCAATATTGACATCGCGGTTGACCTAACGTTAAGTTCCACCACCGTGCGCAATCATGTCAGTGCCATTTTGAACAAACTGGGATTTTCCAACCGCATTGAAGCTGCGACATACGCCGTACGCCACCACATTGAGCGTCACGCGCCATAAAAGCACAACGCTCCGGTCATCCAAAATGATAACCGGAGCGCGTAGAGCGAAGCATAAAGAAACGTTACATTGTTGCGTGATGCGCCATGCGATATTGACAGATTTATGGAAACATGCGAATAAACGAGATGATATCCGCAACGTCTTGGTCTGATAAATCGGCTTCGGGTATCGGCATCGTACCATAACCTTGCCGGACAATGGCAGCTATCATACCATTATTTGGATAATAGACATTTAACAATGGACCGTGTAACGGAATATCGCTATTGCCAAGCGTGCCATGACAGCCAGAACACGCATGGTCATATAACGGTGCGCCTCTGGTCGGGTCTCCCGCTTCTGCTTGTAACACGACGGGTGCCGGTGGCGATAAAGGAGACACTGTTTCCGGTGTTGTCTGCGCCCGGGTAGCGGCTTCGGCTTGGTAAACCCCGAATGCCATCACACTGCCCAACACCAACCCGACGACAACGAGAGAAAGTCCTATCCAAGTCATTTTGTTCATTTTAATCTTCCCCATGGAATGTCATTAAATATTGGGTAATGGCTTCAACCTGCTGATGGGTTAGAACCTGTTGCCCGGCGCCGGGCGGCGGAATAAACACCGGCATTTCCGCATCCGGGTTCATTGCCACCGAATTTTCAATATAGCTGTGAATGAATGCCGGGTCACGCAACGCGCCTACGTTTGCCAACGAAGGTCCATCGGCTGTACCTGCGCCTTCTTCGCCGTGACAAACCGCACAGTTGCCCTGATACAGGCTTCGTCCCACCACTTGCGTCGAATTCAATACTATGCCGCGTTCGGTTGCGGTTGTTGCCGGGGTTGTAGCCCATCCCGCGTATGTTAACCCGGCGACACCGACAACGAACAATGCCCCTACAATCATCGTCACAGGACGCCGTTCGGGGCGACGGGATTTTTTGCGGTCATAAAAAGGTAAAAAGAGAAGCGCCGATACAATAATGGCTGGAATTACAATAACACCAAACCACTCCAGCGACCCCGGAAAGAGCTTCAACAATTGAAAGAGAAACAAGAAATACCATTCCGGGCGCGGAATATAATTAGAGGCAACGGGGTCTGCCCGCGCTTCCAGCCCTGCACCCACAAACACTGCCAACGCCACTAAAATCAAAAAGACAATCAGGCTGATAATGGCGTCTTCTATGATGGTGTCGGGCCAAAACGGATGTCCTCGTTTTTTAAAGTGGTTGTAACGCTCGGTCTCGTCTTCAGGTAATTTTTCTTTTTTGGATTCCCACAACCATGGCGGAACGGATACACCCAAATATACCACCAGATACAGGTGCAACCCGATGGTCAACATAATTAGCGCGGGTAACACAAGCATATGCGACCCATAAAACCTGGTAAGTGTCAATGCTCCCACCGCACTGCCGCCGCGAATAATCTTCAGAACGGCATCGCCAATCCATGGCACTGTGCCCGCCATACTGGTTCCCACGGTGGTTGCCCAATACGCTTTTTGGTCCCATGGCAAAAGATAGCCGGTAAACCCTGATCCAACCACCAGCAGCAACAATATCACCCCGGCTACCCATGTGGCTTCACGGGGATGTTTATAGGCTCCCATTACAAACACCGTGACCAAATGCAATCCAACCAGCACAATCATTGCACTGGACCCAAAGTGGTGGATACCGCGAATTAGGCTGCCAAACGGCAACACATACTGAATAAACCGCACAGATTCGTAGGCGTGGTCAGGACTGGGGACATAAAAAAACGCCAACACCGTCCCGGTAACAGCTTGCAGAATAAAAACAAATAGTGTGGCAAATCCCAGCGTATACAACCATCCTGCACCATGTGGGATTTTTCTTAGGAATAATACGTTGTAAATTTGATTGATACCGGCTCGTTCCTCAAGCCATTCTGACAGTTTTGTCATCGTCATCCTCTCCTACACCGGCGTTTTTTCGGGGATACCCGAACGGAAATCTTCATAATTTATAACCACGTGTCCGTCTTTAATTTGCACCGGTAAGGTATCCAGCGGTCGCGGCGGCGGACCGGATACGACTGCACCATCCTCGGTAAAGATGCCATTATGGCACGGGCACACAAAGCTCTCTGCATTATCGCCTGAATCTTTCCAGTTGAAAGCACAGCCCAAATGAGTGCAATGTCCGTTGAATACTGTCACATCGCTCTCACTGTCACTGTTGCGCACCACCCACACGCTTCGGCTAGCAATGGAACGCTGCCAGCCATCCGTTTGCGTTATTGTAAATTGTGCCACCGTGGGCACACCGACGGGGTATTCATCTAACTTTCCAAGCGTTATTTCGGCGGCTCCGTGTTCTTGATATGCCGCAGAAACCAATGTCCCCACAATGGGCACACCGGCGGCAGAAGCCATAAATGCGCCAATGCCGCCCACCAACCATTTTGAAAATTGCCTGCGACTGAGGCGTGTTGCATTATCTTCAACCTCAGTCTCAGGCGTACATTTTTCGTCAGCCATATTCGTCACCTCACTCTATCTTTTTTACTGTCCTGCCCAATCAACATTAGCAAAGGGATAAGCGCCAACCGGGCGAATAATTTTCACAAAACTGTATGAACTGCCGTCTTTGCCTTTGGTGTCGCCGTGGCATTGGTTACAACCGGTAATGGCTTTGTCATAAGCGGCGATAAACGCATCTTTGTCTTTAGCAGTAACTGCCGCCATCAACGGGTCAAGATCGCTCTTCTCGAATTTTTTCAGTGCATCGGCATGACCCGGGCGAGTAACTTCGCCAACTTCTTGAATTTCCGTCATTTCTTTAACTTGGTATTTTGCCATGCCCCAGTTACCGGCATCAACTGCGTACCACGCATTGTTCATACGAGCGGCATATTCAATCATAATTGTGCCAAGTCCGGGCTGGATGTTCCACAGGGTCATACTACGATCTGCGTTGTTCAATTTGCTGGTTGATTGACCATTTGAAATAACCACAGCAACGATTACCGCGATAATTGCCAAAACAACTGAGGTACCGATTGAATACATTAAACCTTTATTTTGCATAATCCTCACTCCTTAGGTTAGAAATTATGAACTTCTGAATGTCATGAAACTTAACTACGACGAACAGCCGACGAATTTTGCCACGGTCTCTTGCTCATTTGTCATATTTTTTGCGGCTATTTTTCAACAGTGACCCAAAAACCACTGCCGATGATAATGCGCATCTGACCATGAACAACACATCCAGTATAGTCGGTAACAGATTCGTCAACAAGGGAAGATTGACCTATCTTTGAGGGTACAAGTGACCCAACTTTAACCCGATACCGCCGGCGACACTTTTACCAGCAACATTTTGTGCCCTAAAAATTCACATTGAAACCGCTACGAGATTTATTTGAAAAAACTGGTAAAATAGCAAATGCTGTGTTATACTTGACCCAAACTCAGCCATTGTAGCAATGTAACGAGGTGTCATAATGACTGCCACATGGTACCTGTCCATACAAACCGGACCCAAAGCCGGCGCCACATTTCAGTTGCCACATGTGGGCATACTTTCATTGGGTCGCCAAACTGATAACACCATTAGTATTGAGCATCCCACTATTTCTCGACATCACGCCCAAATTTCCATTCAGGGGAATATGGTCAGTATTCAGGATTTAGGGAGTGCCAATGGCACATTTATCAACGGGCAACGGATTTCCAACTCAGTGAGTCTTCACCCCGGCGATATTATCGGTTTGGGCGATGAAATTACGCTAACGTTTGATAACTCACCAACATCAGATAAAACCATTGTCCGCTCACCCAAACAGGCTGTTCTCCCCGTTGCCGTTTCTGCTGCACCGCCGATGCCGGTTGCAGTCGCCCCGTCCCCATCCTCCGGCTCAAAAACAGCGCTGGTCGGAGGGATGTTAGCGCTGGTAGCACTCGTCGCCATCGCAGCAATTAGTATCATTGGTTATATGCTATTCAAGGGCAACAACGCGCCCTCACCTACTGAATCGGCTGCAGTAGTTGCCCTCGCCCAAACAGCCACTGCCACCCCAATTCCACCCAGTCCAACCCCCTACCCCACCTATACGCCATATCCCACCACCGCGCCAACCAACACGCCATATCCAACCTACACTCCCTACCCCACAGTTGCTCCGACAAATACCCCCTACCCCACCTATACACCGTATCCCACCTCGGCGCCGACCAATACCCCGTATCCAACCTACACCCCCTTTCCCAGCGCCACTGCCACTCCGCGCGTTATTGTAGTCACCGTTGCCGCACCGACTTCTGCCCCGCCCGCCGCCGCGCCCACGCCAACTGTCAAACCGCCATATACCATCAATTTGGGCAATAACGTCCATTATGAACCATGGGGAGCGCCGCTCGACGCGAACGGCTGTAGCGGACCATATAATGACCGAGTACAAAAACAGCGATTTTACATTCAAGTGTTGCTCACCAACAACTCTAACCGAACGATCCGTGAAGGATGGGGACCCGATTATATATCTGCCAGAGGCGCAGCTTTACCTCAATGTGTGTATCACTATAATGATTTAATCGCCAGCCCCGGCGAAACGCTGGATGTGACATACGTAACATACCTCGATCCGGGCGATTACGTCACAACAGCGATTTTCGATATTCTGGGATATGAAACAACCATCTGCTTTGGACCGGGAGCCATTCGCACCAACTGTCCGTGATAACTCTATAATTTTTCAAAATGCCGTACTTTGCCTAAAATACTGTTAGTGAATCAATAATAAACGTCGTTTTGGACAAGGTGCATCTCAATGAAATTTCCCACTAAAAAAACACTCATTATTGCTCTGACACTATTACTGCTGGCAAGTAATTTCATCGCCAGCACAGCACAAGCATCTGCACCCGCTGCGGTGGTGCATGCCGTGCTTTTTTACTCGCCGACATGCCCGCACTGCCATAAAGTTATCACTGAAACCCTGACGCCGATGCTAAAGCAGTACGGCGACCAACTGCAAATTTTGGGTATTGATGTAACCCAAGAGGCAGGTGGAAAACTATACGATGCCGCCGTAAAATTTTACAACATTCCCCAAAATCGGCGGGGCGTGCCGACACTGATTGTCGCTGACACTATTTTGGTGGGCGACCAAGAAATTCCCGCAAAATTTCCCGATATGGTGAAAAACGGGCTGGCAACCGGTGGCATCAACTGGCCCAAACTCCCCGATTTGGTCATTCCGCCCACCACAACCTCCGCGCCACAAGCAACTGCTCCGGCAGATGCCACGCAACCCACCGGCACAGCAACACCCGTTTCCGGCGCCGCCAGCAATATCACCGCCGATACTCAAATTCCCAATGAAACCGCAGCAGCTACCGGCGAAGACCCCATTGGCATGGTCATTGGCTGGGGATTGATGATTGGAATGTTGCTGGCGCTGGGTTATGCCGTGTGGCGGTTGGCAGACTATTGGCAAGACGTCTCTGATTTGCTCGCACAATCTGCTACAGCCACGACACTCATTACCCACTGGATGGTGCCGCTGATAGCCATCGCCGGCATTGGCGTGGCGGCGTATCTTAGCTATATCGAAATTACAAGCGCCACCGCCGTGTGCGGTCCCATTGGACATTGCAACGAAGTGCAAGCCAGCCCGTATGCCAAAATTTTCGGTATTCCCGTTGGGATATTGGGCGTGATAAACTATGTGGGGATCATTGGGCTGTGGTTTGGGGCACGGACGAAAAACACCGCCATCGCCAGTTGGTCGGCAGCGCTGATGTTGGCACTCACCGTGTTTGGCGTGCTGTTTTCTATTTACCTGACTTACGTGGAATTATTTCTCATTCATGCCGTTTGTGTATGGTGCATGACCTCGGCGCTGATTACCACTATTTTGATGCTGATTGCGCTGGTGGCAACCACCAATTTGCCATATGATGACCCCGATACCATTGAAACAGTATCATAATTTTTTGCATAAAAAAACCTGTCAGGTTTAATCCCGGACAGGTTTTTTTGTGTCACGCACATATATCTGTGTTTTACGCAGTAACGGTCGTTTCCGAATCGGCAGGGTGCGATGGCTTTTTTTGAGCATGCTGTACCCGCACCAAAAACACCGGACACGGTGCGCGTTCCAAAACTTTAGTTGCCACACTCCCGTAAATCCACCGGCTCAACCCCGAGCGCCCGTGAGTGCTCATCACAATCAGGTCTACTTCATTTTTAATAGCCTGGTCGATGATGGCATCAGCGGTACTGCCTTCTAGCAATTTATAGTGAACCCGTATCCCTTCTTGTTGCAATTTATGCTGGCGGGCACGCAAATACGTGGTCGCTTCCTCTTCCTCCATTGAAACCAAGTTTTGATATGTTGTGGCGCCAAAATCCGACATCAAAATAATCGGCTGCACAACCCGTATCAATTCAATTTCGGCAGAGAATTTCTGCGCGAGTTCAATAGCGTATGGCAATGCGCGTTCACCAAATTCAGACCCATCCAACATAACCATAATTCGCCGAAACATCGGTCACCTCCTGAAAATGATTAACAGTTGCCTTCGATGAAATTGTAATGTTCTTCACTAATATTATATCACATTCAATAGTGTCATTCAAGAAAAACACACGTTGATTTTAGCATTTCTCTTGACTTCCAAATCGTTTTGGATTATACTGTAACCATAACCAAAACGATTTGGACACCCTATTTGGAGAACAATGGCAGTTACCATTAAAGATGTTGCCGAACGTGTCGGGCGGTCTATTACCACCGTTTCCCGCGCATTGAACAACTACGACGACGTGAACGAAAAGACACGCCAGCGCATTAAACAAGTTGCGGCAGAAATGGGCTATCAACCCAGCAGCATTGCCCAGCAATTGCGCAAGCAACGCACCGATACGCTGGGCTTCATTATGCCCACTTATGGTCCCCGCTTCTCCGACCCGTTTTTTAGCGAGTTTCTTGCCGGGGTGGGCAACACCGCCGCCAAAAATGGCTTCGATTTGCTGGTAGCCACGCGCCCCCCCGGCGATGATGAACTGGATGCATACCTAAAAAACATCCGGAGTCGTCGCGTGGATGGATTCATTATTGTGCGTACGCGCCGCAACGACCCGCGCATCACCCTGCTTCAAGAGCAGCACTTCCCCTTTGCCGTATTTGGGCGGATAGAAGAAAGTAACGCTTTTCCGCTGGTGGATGAAAATAGCGAGCTTGGCATGCACCTGATGGTCAATCATCTAATTGAACAGGGACACCGCCGCATTGGCTATATTGCCGCCCCCGATGATTTAATGTTTGCCTGGTATCGCTGGCAGGGGTTTCAGACAACGCTGGCAGCGCACAATCTACCACTGATACCGGAATTGGTGGTTCAGGGCGATTTAACCCAGCGTTCCGGCAGGAAGCTGGCGCATCAGTTGCTCAGTCTGCCCGATCCTCCCTCGGCGATCATCGCCAGCAACGATTTAATGGCAATTGGCGCACTCACTGCCGCGCAAGACCTGGGGCTAGAAGTGGGGCGCGATGTTGCCATCACCGGGTTTGACGACATTCCATGGTCAGAAAACACCCATCCCCCGTTAACCACCGTGCGCCAACCCATCTACCAGATCGGCGCACTGGTTACAGAAATGTTAATGTCCATTGTCAACGGAGAAAATGTATCGCCAAACCAAATTCTCCTCCAACCGTCACTTGTGGTTCGTGCTTCAAGTGCATCCATTAAAGGGAGGTGATAGTTTTAACGAGTTTTTAACAACCCAACGACTCACAATTGACCATTTATTTAACCCAAACTAAGGAGTGAAAAAGCAATGTCAAAAAAATTAATCCTCATTGTTGCTGTTGTAGCCATGTTTAGTTTGTTCGCGTTACCCGTCGCCGCGCAGGCGCCTACCTGCGCCGATGATTACACCGTGCAGGCAAATGACTGGCTTTCAAAATTGGCTGACCGCTATTTCGGCAGCATCCTCGCCTATCCGGCTATTGTGGATGCTACCAATCTGGCGGCACAACAAGACGACAGTTACAGTAAAATTGTCAACCCCGATGAAATTGAAGTCGGGCAGAAACTGTGCGTCCCCGACAAAGCAGTCGCCGAAGATTACCTGAACCCCAATGTGGGTGACAAACAATTGGTTGAATTCTGGACGACCGACAATGAAGAAAAACGGGTAAAAGTGTACGAACAGGTTGCCGCCGACTATATGGCTGCCAACCCCAGTGTTGAAGTTCGCATCGTCCCCATTGAAGAAGGCGGACTTTCCCAGCGGATGACCATCGCCGTGGCTGCCAACCGTACGCCCGACATCGTTCGGATGGGCATTGAGCGCGTCGCCGCCTTCTCTGCCGATGGCATTCTGGACGAAAATGCCGCCGAGTCCGTCATCAACAGCATTGGTATGGACGACTTCCGCACCGGTCCGCTGAACATGGTCATCGACCCCGCCACCGGCAAACACGCCGCTGTGCCGTATGACGGCTGGATCCAAGCCATTTGGTATCGGCAAGACCTGTTTGATCAACTTGGTTTAGCCGCTCCCACCAGTTGGGACACCATCAAAGCCGCCTGCGAAGCCATTCCCGGCAAAGACGGTTTCTTGTATGGCATGACCATCGGCACAGACCCCGCCCAAAACTACGACCAGCAGGTCTTTGAGCAGTTCGCCATTTCCAACAATGCCTGGCCCTTTGATAAAGATGGGAATGTCACCTTTAATACCCCGGAAATGATTGCAACGCTGAAATACTATGCCAGCCTGCAAGATTGTTCCACCCCCGGTCCGCAATACTGGCGCGGCGCTCGTGAAACCTACGAATACGACCAGTCCGCTATGCTTTTCTACTCCACCTACATTATGGACGACTTGGTTGACGGCTCCGGATTGGACGGCGGCGGCAGTGTACAATTGCCCACCCCAGACCTCGCCAAACGCACCGGTTTCGCCCCGCTCATCGAAGGACCCAGTGGCGACAAAGCCAGTTATGGACAGCTTGTCACCCTTAGCATCTTAAAAGGTGCCGACCCCGCCGCGCAAGACGTGGTAAAATACTTCCTCACCAATGGCTATCAGGATGTGCTGGGACTGGCTCCGTTTGGTAAAGTGCCCGTACTAAAAAGCGCCGTTGATGGCTGGAAAACCAGCAGCGACTACTTTGTCGACTACGACCCCGCCACGCTCGAACAGATTGCCAACGGGTACGACTCAATGCAACGTTGGCTCTTCCGCCCCGATTATGACGCCACCCACCGCGCCGTCATCGGCGACATTGAAGGTCGGTTGCTGTTGCCGCAGGTTATCAGCAGCATCGCGCTGGAAGGCAGTATGACCCCCGAAGAAGGCGCAGCATTCTTGCAAGACCAGGTTGAAACCTTGCTCGCCGACCGTCAAGCGCAATAATCGCATCACTTTTATGGGGGCAGAGCGCGTCTCTGTCCCCATATTGGAAAATAGAGACCGGCGATTGAACGTCACTGCGGTCACCGTCAGTCTCTATTCTCCAATTTCCGGCAATCTCCATATTACCACCAAAAGGACTGCGCATGACCGTAACCTCTCGTCCCCGAAAATTCAATTCAATGCAGGCGCGTGAAGCGCGTTTCGCCTGGCTGCTCATCTCGCCCACCGCGATAATTGTGTTTGGATTGGTTCTCTTTCCCGCTATTTTTAGCATTTGGATCAGTTTTCGCAATGTGGGATTGAGCAATCTGAATGACGTTTTTCACGCACCGTATGTTGGAATGTCCAACTACACCAAAGTATTCGCCGATTTCGCCTTTAAATATCACGACATCACCAATATGGGTGCGGCAATTACCAGCATCGTCTATTCTTTTACCGCCACCATTTTGGCAGTATTGCTCGGACTGATTGCCTCACTGCTATTAAATCAACCCTTTAAAGGGCGCGGCGCACTGCGAGCCATCTTCCTTTTTTCATACATTGCGCCCATTGTCAGCGTGGCATTCGTGTGGCGCTGGATGCTTGACCCGAAACCATCGGGGGTGGTCAACTATTTACTGATGTCCGCCAATCTCATCGAAACCCCGGTAGCATTTTTGGCTCAACGGGGTTGGGCGTTGATATTGGTTATTCTTTTTGACGGGTGGCGATATTTCCCCTTTGCCATGCTGATGATTTTGGCGCGCCTGCAAGCCGTTGACCGGAGTCTATACGAAGCCGCCTCGGTGGATGGGGCGAAATCGTGGGCGCAATTCCGGTACATTACCCTGCCGGAACTGCGCTATGTTCTCGGCGCAATTTTCCTGCTGCGGCTCATTTGGACCTTCAATAAATTTGAAGACATCTTTTTGCTCACCGGCGGTGGATTCGGCACAAAAGTGCTGCCCATTCTTACCTATGAATTCAGCTTTAAATTGTTCAATTTTGGCAAAGGCGCTGCCACCTCAATGATATTGTTGGTTATTTTGATTATATTTATGATTTTTTATGTCTCCACTATTATGAAAAATGTCGAAGAAGATTAGTTTGAGAGGAATCTTATGACTGCTCGCCACCCCGAAAAAATGTCTGTAATGGATTATATTGTCCACAATATGACGTGGGGGCGGTTCTTCTTTTGGGTGGGACTGCTGGTGTTTTTTACGTCCGTCGTATTCCCCTTTTATTGGATGTTCGCTTCATCCTTCAAAAGCGGCGCCGAAATTGCCGGGCGTGCCCCCGTTTGGGTTCCCAGCCAGTGGCGGCTTGATGCATATCAGGAATTGTTCAACGCCAACTGGGACCGGTATCAGGATTTTGGCAGAAACGTGATGAACAGCGTAAAAGTTGCGTTGCCCACCTCTATTTTTGCAGTGATGCTATCAACATTGGGCGCATACGCCATCGTCCGCTTAAAATTTAAAGGCAAAAATTTTATGCTCAACAGCATTTTGCTGATATATCTCTTTCCGGGGGTATTGCTCATTATTCCGCTGTTTGCCATGCTGGCGCAGGTGAGCCGCTGGACGGGCATCGAAATTCAAGACAACCTTTCAATTCTCATTTTAACATACATGGCGCAAACCCTGCCCGTGGCGATGTATATGCTCTCAAACTATTTCCGCACCATCCCCAGTGAAATAGAGCAAGCCGCGCTGATTGACGGCTGCAATCGCTTTGATGTCATTTGGCGCATCGTATTACCGCTGGCGATACCGGCGCTTGTTTCGGTGGGAATTTACACCTTTATGATTGCGTGGAATGAGTTTTTGTACGCCTTTGTATTCTTAAACAACCGAGAACTATTCACCATCCCCATCAAAATTAACACCATTTTTAACGACCCCAGCCCGCGAATGAATGTGGTGATGGCAGCCTCCACCGTGATGACCCTGCCCATC
>CAYZQQ010000010.1:0-21746 GCA_964480075.1 uncultured Anaerolineaceae bacterium | reverse complement strand
TTGAGATTTGATGTATTGTAGCACATCCCCGCGGTTTGCTGAAATAGCATCACTCCGCAAATTTGAGATTTTGCCCCGTTTAACCTATACTGCGCCACAATTCAATCGTGAGGTTTTCGATGAAACGTGCGCTGTCATTTTTTGGAAAAATATTGCTGGCTCTGACGGGGATTGCCCTGCCGATTTTGGCGCTGGAAGTGGTGATTCGACTGCTGGGCATAGCGCCTCCCCCCGTGCCGAATCCCAATATCTGGCAATCCGACCCGATTTTGGGCTGGAAACATCAGCCAAACAGCGGCGGCATTTTTTACAGCAGTTACAATGAATATCAAACCGATGTGCAGATTAACGCGCTCAGGTTGCGCGATGATGCGGCGCTCACCGGCTATGACATCCCCCCGGAAAAATTAAGGGTGCTGGTGCTGGCAGATTCGTTTGGGGAAGCGTTGCAAGTGCCGCTGAAGGATACTTTTTTCAAACAGATGCAACGCCATTTGACGGATGCGGGCATTCCCGCCCAAACCATCAACACCGGGGTAGGCAGTTTCGGCACCGACCAGGAATTGCTGATGTTCCGTGCGGAAGGGGTAAAATACCGCCCGGATGTGACGCTGCTTTTCTTTTTTGTGCGGAATGATACTGCCAACAGCTTTGCCCCGCTGGAAATTGCCCGCAACGGGGGTAGCATTCAGAAAAGTTATTTCCATTTGGATGAAAATGGGTCGCTGGTGTATCCCGTTCCGTTTGACCCCGATACCGCTTATGCCAACGATGCCGCAAAACCGAAGCCACTGCCGCCCGCGCGATTGCTCCCCGTTTCGGACCGGCTTTTTTTACACAGCGCCCTGTATCGCTGGCTGGCGCCGCATTTGGCGGATATTCCGCCCGTATTGCATGCGCTGGGTCCCGGCGGGTTACTCGGCGGTGAAGCGCGCATTCGTGCCACCACCCCCGATATTCCCGTGCCGTTTTTTGTGTACCAAACGCCCATGAATGCCGAATGGCAATCGGCATGGCAGTTGATGGATGCCCTGATTGCCGAGTTGCAATCGCAGGTGGAAGCAAGCGGCAGCAAATTTGCAGTAGTCATCATTCCCGCCAAAGAGCAGGTGTACCCCCAAAAATGGCAGCAAACGCTAAAAATCAATCCGGCGATGCAGACATTGCAATGGGATATGGAACTGCCAAACAAAACTTTGGTGGAAATTCTGAAACGGCACAACATCCCGTATGTGGACTTGCTGCCGAAATTTCGGCAGGCGGCACAAACATCGCCGGCGGTGCCGCTCTATTTTGTGCATGACGGGCACTGGACGGCAGCCGGGCATCAATTGGCGGGGCAATCGGTTTATCAGTTTATGATAGATTCAGGATTGGTAAAGAAATAAGGCTAAACGGGAATTCAGGGGGTAGACGAAGTTGCGGTCATTCTGCTTTGAGCTAAAGTTCAAGCTGATAGCTCAAGCCGACTTGAAGTCGGCTTTTGTTTTTAGCCCTGAAATTTATTTCGGGGTAACCCCGCGAATTCCTGAAGACCCAGAAGTAATCGGTGACACTCATTTTGATAGGCTTCGGTTGGGGATAAAAAACTGAAAGTTGGGACGGGCGGGAACAACGCGTTTTTCGTAATTGATGATAAACTCGCCCAGTTTTGTTTCGATGGAGTCCCATTCGTCACTACCGAGTATCGTTGCCAGCAACTCATCACTTTGCGCGGCAAATACAATCAATCGCGACGGATAGTTGCCATAGGCGGTTTGCCAGCCTTCAGTCATCACCAACCCCAGCGCCTGCGCCCGTGGCAAAAATTCCGCCATCACAAAGTTATAATAATCTTCGGCACGATGCGATTTCACGTCGTAAGCCAGTAGTAATTTTAGTGCCATACATTCCCCTTTAAATAAGGCGCGATGCCCAGATTTATGCACCGCGCCTTACATTTTATCGCTATTTTACATCTTCCCACGATTCGTGGATTTCGGATTTCCCGGCTTTTATGGCACGCGCCAGTGCATCTTGGTCTACCGGAGATTTGTATACCCGCACCCCGGTGGCGTGATAAATGGCGTTACATACGGCGGGCATGGTATTAATGGACGAAATTTCGCCGACACCTTTTGCGCCATAAGGTCCCGTGCTGACGGGGTCTTCCACAACCGTGGAATGGATTTGGGGCATATGGGTAATGCCGGGCACACGATACCGTGCAAAATGTACCGACCACGGCACGCTGTCTTCCAGAATATATGCCTCGGTGAGCGTGTTGCCCAGCGACATCATAATGCCCCCTTCTACCTGCCCTTCAAGTGCCTTGGGGTTGATAGCGCGCCCCACATCATTGGCGGCATACACATCAAGCACCCGCACGCTGCCCGTTTCCAAATCTACTTCCACCAGCGCAGCTTGGGTGGCATACGAAAACGCAAAGTGCATATCGCCGCCCGTGCCGAGCGGTTGGGTTTGGGGAGCCCAGTATTCATATTGCGTTTTGGGGTCGATGCCCTGTTTTTTCATCCAGCCCGCTGCGGTGCCGATGGGAATCGTCGAGCCATTGTAACGCATCAGCCCTTCTTCAAACCGAATATCATCCGGATTCACATCCAATTCCTCCGATGCAATCCGAGATAGCGCATCCCGCATGGAACCGGCAGCCATACGCGCGGCATTGCCCGAAACAAACGTCTGTCGCGACGCGGTGGTGGGACCGCCATCGGGAGTCAAATCGGTATCGGATAGCAGTACATGTACTTGTTTTAACGGCATACGCAATTCTTCTGAAACCACTTGCGCCAACACGCCGGTCAATCCCTGCCCCATATCCGCCGATGAAATGCGAACTTCAGCCGTGCTGTCTTCAAACACTTCCACTTCTGCGGTAGCTTTATCGGGCGCACCGCCGCCGAGTCCGGTATTTTTGTAGGCGCACGCAATGCCCCAACCGTATGCTTTGTTGCCCTCGCGCCATGCCCAGTGGAAACCATTGCCATTGGCGTGTGTTTTGATGCCGCGTTCCACCGCATCAATCGTTTGATGCAAACCGACACTTTCGCGCAATAGTTGCCCGGTGGCGGTTTCTACCCCGACCCGCTGGGCATTTTTGCGCCGCAATTCGACGGGATCCATCCCCAGCGCTTCTGCCAATTTGTCCATATTCTGCTCCACCGCAAACGCCGATTGTGTCACGCCAAACCCGCGAAATGCACCCGACGGCGGATTGTTGGTGTACATGGCATAACAATCCACTTTGGCGTGTGGAATATCATACGGACCGGTGGCGTGAGTGGTGGCGCGTCCCATTACTTTTTGGCTCAAACTTTCATACGCCCCGCCATCGCCGAACAATTCGGCGTGAACCGCCACCAGTGTGCCGTCTTTTTTCGCGCCGGTTTTTATGCGGATGATGGTGGCGTGCCGTTTGGGATGCGCCAATAGCGATTCGTGACGGGTATAGAGCATTTTCACCGGTCTGCCGGTGGCATTTGCCAACATTGCCACATGTATCTGCCCGGCGATGTCTTCTTTTCCGCCGAATCCGCCGCCGATAAGTGCGCCTCTAACTCGAACCGAGTCTTCCGGCACATTGAGTACCCGTGCAATTTGGTGTCTATCCTGATAGGGTATTTGCGAGCCAACATAAATTGTCAGTTTTTCGTGTCCCTGCACGCCCGTCGGCACACCGATGGCGCATTCCGGTTCCATAAACGCATGGTCAATGGTCGGGGTGCGATATTCACCTTCCACCACCACTTCGGCTTCTGCAAATCCTTTTTCAATATCGCCGTGCCGCACTTTGATGTGTTTGATAAGATTGTCGGTTTTCCAATTGTCGTGGATAACCGGCGCATCGGGGCGATGAGCGGCTTCGGGGTCAGACACGGCAGGCAACGGCTCATACGCCACATTGATGAGCTTGAGTGCAGCAGCGGCAATATCTTCGGTGTCTGCGGCGACAATTGCCACCGCATCGCCCATGTAGCGCACTTTGTCAATCGCCAGCGCGGGCCAATCGTAATTGACCAGCCCGTGATATTTTTCACCGGGAATGTCGGCGTGGGTCAGCACGGCATACACGCCGGGGAGCGCTTTGGCGGCACGGGTGTCGATACCCAATATTTTCGCGTGCGGATATTCGGCGCGCAAAGCACGGGCAAACAACATACCGGGGAACGCATAATCATCGGTAAATTTCGCTTCGCCCGTAACTTTTTCGACTGTCCCCGGAACCATCACCGGCTGACCGATAGCATACTCCGGCGGTTTCGTCGCGGGACCCGTCCACAGCGGGGGTGTTTCACCCCGAATTTCTGCCGCCGCTGATTGCACGGCATTGATAATACTGGTGTATCCGGTACAGCGGCACAATGTATCTTTTAACGCCGCAGTGATTTCTTCTTTATTGGGGTTGGAATTTTCCTCCAGCAACGCTTTGGAAGTCATAATCATACCGGGCGTGCAGAATCCACACTGCACCGCGCCCTGCTCGATAAAACTTTTTTGCAATGGGTGCAGTTCTTCCTCATGTGCCAACCCTTCAATCGTTTCAATGGACGAACCCTGCGCTTTAAACGCCGGATATATGCACGACGTGACAGGGTTGCCGTCCACAATAACGGTACATGCGCCACATTCGGCTTCGCCGCAGGCAACTTTTGTACCGGTGAGCCCCAAATCTTGCCGCAACACATCTGCCAGCGATTTTGCTTCGGGTACATCCACCTGATATTCTTTTCCGTTTACGGTTAAATTCAATTTAGTCATTTCAGTTTTCAGCCTTCAGTTTTCAGTTCCAAATCCAGATTTTTACAGTATGCCATTTACAAAATTATTCATTATTCATTTTTAATTATTCATTGATTTCATGCGCCGAGTTCCGGTGCGGCTTCGCCCGTTTGCGCCCGCTCAATCGCTTTGGGCAGGGTTCGGCGCAACAGCACATCAATCATCATTTGCCGATATTCTGCTGTGGCGCGGTATTTGCTGGTGCGCGGATGGAGTTCTTCCAACGCCACGGCTACCGCGCGCCGAATAGTTTCGTCGTCGGCAGAGTTTCCAATGAGCGCCGCTTCGGTTTGGTGAGCACGGATGGGCGTTTTGGCGACGGGACCGACGCACAATCGCACGTCGGCGATGGTTTGGCGGTCGTCTGTCAATTCGACCCACGCCGCACATCCCAAAATGGGCAGTGCCACACCCTGCGGACGCATCATCCGCTTGAATGCTGTACCCTGCCGCTCGGTGCAGGCATTAAATTTAAATTGAACGAGTAAATCATGAGTAGAATCAAGCAGTGATTGCCCGGGGCCTTTAAACATCTCCAAAATGGGAACCCACTGCCGTTCGCCATTTTTGATGATTTCCACCCGTGCATCGAGCGCCACCAGCGATGTTGTGCCATCGCCTGCGGGCAGCGCGTGCGCCACGTTTCCGCCCAGCGTACCCACGTTTCGCACCTGCGGACCGCCGACCACGCCGCAACTTTCCGCCAAACATGTCGCGCGGCGGCGAATATCGACGTGCCGCACAATTTTGGTGTGGGTCGCATTGGCGCCGACGGTAAAAACATCGCCGTTCAGAGTGATGCTGTCCATGCCATCAATGCGGGTAATGTCTATCACTGCTTCAACGGGGGGGTGATTGCCTTGCTGTAAATCAAGGATAATGTCAGTACCACCGGCGACAATTTGCGCTGCGCCGTGATATTTCTCCAGCAGCGACAGCGCATCATCAACGGTGGTGGGGGTTAGATATTTGTTCCAAAGTGCCATTTTTTCTCCCTTCAATATGATGAAATGAGATTCCCAACCGAAGGCACTTTTCGTTGAGTACCGTACTCAACGCCGTTGTTGGGCAACGACCGCAAGTCAGGATTCGAATATACGACATTGTATCACAAGCCTCAACTTGAGACAAAAGCAGATTTTTCAATAAACTTTACAAAACGTTTTTTTTTGGTATAATAGATGAACACGAGACCCGAACAGTAGCGGTCTCCCTTTTTATTTCAAATTGAACAAAATTGCAGGAAGTGATACAATGATAGCCAAACCAATTTATCTCACCCCCGAAGGCAAAAAAAAGCTGGAGGAAGAACTTGAATATCTGATAAACGTCAAACGTCCTGAGGTTGCCGAAGCCATCAAACAGGCGAAAGAAGAAGGCGACCTCAGCGAAAATTCCGCCTACGATGAAGCCAAATCAGCGCAGGCATTTCTGGAAGGACGTGTGCAAACGCTAGAAGCTCAACTCCGCGCAGCGGTGGTCATTAAAGAACCCGCTGACGCAAGCATTGTTGCGTTGGGGCGAAAAGTTACCGTGGAGGAAGATGGCGCGGGCGACCCCGAAACCTATCGCATTGTCGGTTCCGCCGAAGCCGATTCGCTCAACGGTGTCATCTCTAACGAATCGCCGATGGGCAGCGCATTGATGGGCAAAAAAGTCGGCGATGTGGTGACGGTAAAAGCCCCTGGCGGCGAGTTTAAAGTTAAAATCCTCAAAATCGAATAACTCTTTTAAACACCCTGCGGACGAGACGCTTCCAGTCTCGCTCGCTTTTTTATGCAGGAATACCCGATGGCACTACTGAAAAAGCTGAAAAAAGGCTGGCACATCCTCCGTTATCGCGTGCAAACGCAGGGCTGGCGCGTCACGGTCATTTGGATGATTGGGCGCGGCATACCAAAACTCACCGGGGTACCATTGTTGCAATACAGCGAAATCACCCCGCAAATTTTTGTGGGACCGCAATTTAACCGGCGCGGCAAACGCCAGTTGGAAACCGCCGGCATCACCGCCGATGTGAATCTGCGCATCGAATTTGATGACGCGGCGCACGGGCTGGCACTGGAAAAATACCTCCATCTGCCCACAGTGGATGACGCTGCCCCCAGCATCGAACATCTGCAGCGGGGCGTGGATTCCATTCGGCAACAAGTAGCAACGGGTCGAAAGGTGTATATCCATTGCGCGGGCGGCGTGGGACGCGCGCCGACGATGGCGGCAGCGTATTTCATCAGCGAAGGCTATTCGCTCGATGCCGCGCTGGCGCTCATTCGCCGCACCCGCCCGTTCATCAAAATTATGCCGCCGCAGATGGCGCAATTGCAAAAATTCGAATCGCTGGTGAACAATGGACGCTAAATTTGCGCCGTGGAAAACCATCGCCCGCCGCACGGTGCTAAACGCCGAGCCGTATCTTTCGGTGGAAATGCACACGGTGGAACTGCCGGATGGGCGCACCATCCCCGATTGGGCATGGGTTGCGACGCCGGATTATATCAACGTGGTCGCCATCACCCGCGCGAGCGAATTTATCTGCTTCCGGCAGACGAAATACGCCGTGGACGGCACATCGCTGGCGGTGGTCGGCGGATACATTGAAGCGGGAGAAGCACCGCTGGCGGCGGCACAGCGCGAATTGATGGAAGAAACGGGTTATCGCGCTGAGCGGCGGCAATCGCTGGGCAGTTACGCCGTGGACGGCAATCGCGGCGCGGGGGTGGCGCATTTCTTTTTGGCACAGGGCGCGGAAAAAACGGCGGAAATTGACGCGGATGATTTGGAAACGCAGGAATTACTGCTGCTATCGCGCGCGGAAGTTGAATCGGTATTGGCAAACCACGAATTTAAAGTGCTGGCATGGGCGGCAATCGTCTCGCTGGCACTTCAAACATCAAACAATTTGGGTTGATGCACACCGCGCACAAACTGGCTCACCCCCAATCCGATGAGCCGCAACGGGCGGTGCGATTGCCAGTGGCGTTCCAGCAAAAAACGGGCATAACGGGCAATATCCGCCGCCGAATCGGTGGGCGGGTCGTGGGTGATGCTGCGTGTCAACGTGCTAAAATCGGTGTATCGCAATTTGAGTGTCACCGTGCGGGCGGTGACATTTTTTTTTTGCAATCGGATTGCCAACTTTTCGCTCATCGCCGCCAGCGTTTGGCGCAGAAAGTCCGCATCCGACACATCTTCCCGAAAGGTGGTTTCCTGACTGATGGATTTGGCGCGGCGGGTGGTCTGCACGGGACGGTCATCCAACCCGCGCGCGTGCCGAATCATCGCCGCACCGTGCGCGCCGAATAGCGACACCAGATTTTCCTCTGACAGTTGCGCCAACTGCCCGATGGTTTCCACGCCCATCGCCGCCAATTCCTCGGCGGTTTTGGGACCCACCCCCCACAATTTTCGCACCGGCAATGGCGCCAGAAATGCCGCTTCTGTGCCGGTGCGAACGGTTGTTATCCCGTGCGGTTTTTCAAAATCGCTGGCAATTTTCGCCACCAGCTTATTGCTTGCAATCCCCACCGATGCCGACAATCCCAGTTCATCTTCCACTTGCTGCTGCAATCGACGCGCCACCGTCTCCGGCGAAATTCGTCCCGGAATGCGTCCGGTCATATCCAAGAACGCCTCATCAATCGAAATTTGTTCCATCACCGGGCTGAACCGGCGAAAAATCACCATCACCCGTTGCGAATATTCTTTATACAGCGAATGGCGCGGCGGCATAACCACCGCCTGCGGGCAGCGACGCAACGCCTGCGCGGTGGGCATCGCGCTGCGCACGCCGAATTTCCGCGCGGCATAATTCGCCGAGGCGACCACGCCGCGCCCGTCGGGGCTGCCGCCGACCACCACCGGCTTGCCGCGCAATTCGGGCTGTTCAATTTCCTCCACTGACGCGAAAAACGCATCGAGGTCAATGTGGAAAACCAATCGTACCATTATTTTACCGTTTGAAGATAGGGAAATATAAATTTCCTATCCAAGTCGACAAACAGTCTAAAATTCGGTTCATAGATTAACCAACCAAGTACACAAGGAAACTACTTGCTCTTCATTAGTTAGATTCGCTGCATTTGAAAGCATCTGTACTTCCAATTGTTGATAAATTTCTTCTGCCATTGAACGTTCAATGGCAGCACCGACAAAAAACGTATAGGGGTAATAATTTTTATCGGCAAAACTATTTCTAATTCTATTCAGTGCAGAATTTGCAGTTTTCCAATGTTCATCTGCGCCTGCCGGGTCGATACCTCCCTTGAGTTCTCCTAAAGCAACGTATCTTTCTGGATTATGATGAGCAGAGTTGTGCTTTTTTCCAAAAATTATTTCTCGTGGGTGACAATTTAACAGGCACAAATCAACATTTTTCCCCACAATGGGTACTGTCAAATTGTAGATTAATGTTCTTTGTCCTCCAGCAGTTGCGTTCCAATGTAACCCTTTTATTCTTTTTTCCAATTCTGGTTCATTGTTGGAGAGCATCCACTTTCTGCTTTTTAAATCAAGCCATTCAAACTCTATCCCATAAATGGAAAATGTTGAGATGAGGATCCTAGTTAATCGCCATCCACCCAGTGCGCCTGCAAGATTTCTTATGCTTCCGCCCAGAGAATCCCCTCTTGTAAGCAAAAAACGATAAACTAATTCATCAACAAAAGCGTTCCCCGCTGGTTCAAGAAAATTCTCAATCAGTCCAAGTACAGCTTTTTTTCTATCCCCGTCATCAAGGTGGTTTCTTGCTTTGTTTGAAATACCAGCCGCCACGAGCAGAGAGGCTTGAATTCTTTCAAGATTTAACAAATCTCTCGGTTTCCGTGCTTTTTTCGCAATTACCCTGAGCGCTTTGGCTTCCTCAACAAATGGGGTCGCTTTACGATTCTTTTCCAGCGCTAGTGCAATAAAACCCGCCCGTGTTGCTTCATATGGTGTAATCAGAGGTTTGTATGATGCCAGATGATGATTATACGACATTGATTATTCCTTTTTCCAAACATAAACACATTTTCGCAATGCTTCTCTTCCATGTTTTCCCATCTGTTGCGAGCTGTTTCCCTTTCCATTTGGTAAGACAAGAATATTTTCTATTTTAAAACCCAAATCTTCCGCAATTTTCGAAAGGATTAGGTCAACAGAAATAGATACTCCTGCATATCTAACATTATCGTTCACCACAAACATAAAGCTGTCATTTTCCAATGTTCGATAACATTCCTGAATAACACATGCCATTTCATAAAAATAGCCTCTCACCATCCTCGCAATACCATTATTGTTTAATTCTTTTCTTTCTTTTTTATAGTCTAAATATCTGAGGATTTTTTGTAGAAGATAGTTATTGTCGCACGCGGTTAAGGCTTTCTGCCATTCTTCATTGATTGAAAGCAGTTCTTTGCGCTTATTCTCAACTGTCGAACTCAACATTGCCTGACGTAATGCCACGAGTTCTCTTTCATTAACGCCTAGCAAAGCATGCTCTAACGCATATGTTCTTGTATAATCGTAACGGTTACAATACGGAGGCGAGGTAACAATTCCAGAATACTTTTCACCTTCTATTTTAGGTAAAATGTCTAAACAAGATCCTTTTAATATCTCCACATCCCCCCGCTCATAATGCTCTTGCATAAAAGAAAACTGACCGTGGTTGATATGGCTTGTTGAAATATCGTAAACAATTTCGTGGAGTTTGTTAATTATTGCTTTGTCAAATGATAGAATTTTTCCCTTATCAAATGTATTTTTCCCTTTTCTGCGCCCCGACCTATAATCCCACCGAAGATACTGCCCATCTTTTCTGGTATAGCTAATTGCTTCCAACACACATAAAAGGGCAAATAATAATATTTCCCTTGTTACTTCCGTTTCAGTCTCTAACTCATATAGGTATCTCTTTATCTTATGCTCTGTTTCAGCAGGATATGCACCAGTAGTAATACGAAGAATTTCAAATTGTTTAGTTAAGCCTTCTTTATTCCATACAGTCTCTGAAATCCAATGTTTTAATCTCGCCACCACATTATCTTTTTTTTGACTTCTGGCAATGATATTTGCTGCAATAATTTTTTGTCCAACCGGTAAAACCTCTATGCCTTCGGCATCATAACCCAGAGAAGAACAAGCAAATAAAGCTGTACCTGCACCAGCGAAAGGATCAAGGGTTTTACCGGGATTTATATGATATTTTGCAAAGAGATACTCAACAAGCGTTGCAGAAAATGCTTCTTTATATTTATACCATCGATAATAAGCACGTTCTTTGTTACCCTGAAAACTGACAAGTTTTCTGGTCAATCTTTTGTCTACTTTCATTCTTTCTGAAAAATAACGTTTCAGAGATAAATCTTGTGCCTGTATTTCCACCAAAAAATCGTTACCTAATTCATTTGTCGATTTTGATGACATTTGTGTTTTTGTCAACATAAAAGTTTCCTTTGCTCTCGTCTGAATTCTCCCCATCTCACACCCGCTTACTTTCTCACCGCTCAAAAACTCCGAAACGGACGCCCACTGGCGACCAAATCGTACAGCATTTGGTTGGTTTCTTCCTGCGTTGCCCCGGCGAGCCGCTCCACTTTGCAGCCGGCTTGCCGCAATTCCTGCTCGGCGGCGGCAGATACGCCCCCCGTCCCGCCGACGATGGTGATATATTCCGCCAGTTTCGCTTCCGCCACCGAAAAGCCGACGGTGGGTTTGAATTTGCCGATATAATCCACCGCGCTGAGCAAATCCCATTCCGCCCAATTATCGCCGCCGTGATGCCAGAATAGCATGTAATGGCGCAGGGTTTTCCCCGCCGGAGTGGGCGACACACCCCCGCCATCGGTGGGCGGCACGGGCTGCACCACATGTCCGCCGCGCAATGCCGTCGCCTGCGAAATAAGCGCATCGCGCCATTGCGGCCACGTTTTGCCGGGGCTTTCCGTCACCGCCAAATCGCTGTATCCGAAAATATCGCTGGCATCGGCGGGCAGGTTGAGTTGGGTTGCCACTTGCGCAATCAGCGCGGCGGTGGCGGAAATTTGCGCGGCGGGCGGCGGGGCATCGGTAAAATTGCCGATGAGACAAATTCCGACACTTTCCGCATTGAATTGCCCCGCATGGTCAGAAACGGTGGTCAGCGGTTGGGTCTGATAGATTTCACCGACATCCGTCACCACAAAATGATAGGCAATGCCCGGACGCGGGCGTTTCTCGTTTTGGGTTTGAAATTCCGCAATCCGCTGTGGCGTGACCGTTGGCCCGGTGGCGGTATGGTTCAGCACAAATTGCCGAATCTGGCTGAGTGGGCGGGTGGGGTACGGCGGCAAATTCGGGTTGGTGGGCAGGGTGGCGCTGATGTCCTGAATGTTCAGTTGCCCCGGCGATACCACCGGCTCGGAAATGCCACCCGTCGCCGGGATGATGACGATATTCAGCAAATCGAGCGCGGGCTGCTGCTGGTCGGCGAACCAGGTAACCATTTCCTGCACCATATCCCACCGCAGATGGTATGTGCCGGATGTGGCGGGGGTGCGCAGTTGCGCCTGCAAACTGACCGCCTGCCCCGGCGGCACATCGAACGGCAGCACGGTGCGAAAATCGAGATGGGAGGGGAACTGCACCGGTTGCTCCTGTGGGGTGAACCAGCGAAAACCGAGATGGAACGGATTTGCGCCGCCCGCTGTCCACATGAATTTTCCGGTATTTTTGATGGTGATGGGCACGGTGAGCGTTTGGTTGGCGGGCATTTGGGTGGGCGTGCCGTGGCTCAGATATTCGGCGCGGTAGCCGGGCACTGCCGAAACGCCTTCTGCCAGCATTTGCTGTGCCTGCGCCACCAACCCCGGCTTCCACTGGTCGAATGTGTCGCCGGGGCTGGCAGTGATTGCCAATTCACGATAGCCCAAAATGGTGCTGCCGTTCAGTGGAATATCTAATTCCACCGAAAGATTCGCCAGCAGTGCGGCGGTGGCTTCCAACTGCGCGGCGGGCGGCGGCGCATCGGTAAAATTGCCGATGAGACACAGCCCTACGCTATCCGTGCTGAATTGCCCGGCGTGGTCGGAAATCGTTTCCAGCGGCTGGGTCTGGTAAATTTCGCCCGTATCGGTGATGCAATAATGGTACGCGATGCCGGGACGCGGGCGTTTCTGGTTGGTGGTTTGAAATTCCGCAATCCGTTGCGGGGTGACGGTCGGCGGGGTGGCAGTATGGTTCAGCACAAACCGCCGAATCTGGCTGCGCGGGCGGCTGGGATATGGCGGCAAATTCGGATTGGTCGGCAAAGTAGCGCTGATGTCCTGCACCTCAATTTCGGGCGCAGGGGGTTTTTGCGGTACAAAATTAGGGTCGTATTTAAAATTGAATTTCACTGCATCTTTTAAATCTTGCTGAACATTCTTTTTCGGTTTTATCGTCCATGCATCATCGGTAAACCAGCGATAGAGGGTTCCGCAGCGAATTTGCTGATTACCTTCTTTGTTCCAATTATTGATTTCACGAAAAGCGTTTTTTACCCAGCCGCTATTTACATTGGGCCAGCGCGAGTCATCGGGGTTTTTATCACCGTTCATTTCGGTGATATACACCGGCAAATGCCGAAACGCCCACGGGATAGCGTTCATTTGGTCGCGGTAGGTGCGAAATTGGAAATGATACCGCTGAAATTGCGGCGGGTTCTGCATCATTTCATCACTAAAAACTAAATTGGAGGCATAGCCATGCGAATAGGCGTGCAGGGCGATACCATCGCAGTTTTCCGCGCCGATAGCCACCAGCATATCGCGCAGAAACCGGATGAAATCGCCAAAAAAGCCGTTATACGGCGGGGAGTGCGGCGCACCGGAAATTTTATTGGCGGGATATGCGCCCTGCGGGTCGGCTTCGTACCATGTTTCGGCGTTCCACGGACCAATCGGGCTAACGAGCGCCTGGTCGTTTTGGTGACCGGGGATGTTTTTGATGGCGGCGCGCACCTGCCGGTAGCAATCGGCGTACTTTCGCGGGGTGATAATTTCGCCGGGGGGCTGCTCGCGGCGCATGTTCACTTCGTTGCCAATAATCCAAATGTGCGCCCCCTGCGATGCTTTTACAAAATTGGCGGCACGCTGGGCAAAATCGAGATATTTCGACGAGTGTGGGATACTGCCCTGCTCATCGGCATAAGAATTATTGAGCCGGACAATCACCCCAAAGCCCTTATCAGCGATTTTTTTGTAACTTCTCCCGCTATGGTCATTCGGGTTCGCCCCGATTTTTTCGGTGATGACATACCAGCCTTTGGCTTTGGCGCCGGTGCGCATCAGTTTTTCATTGGCGGTATCGTGGTCGTGCAGTCCGTAAATGTATTCGTTTTCGCCGTAGGGAACTGCCATAGGTTTCTCCCTAAAAAATTTAGCTGTCAGTGTTCAGCCAATAGCCGCTAGCCTGCCGCTAAAGGCGGTTTCCCACAATAAAGGCAAAGGTGTCGGCACAGGTGTGGGTGCGTTCCATTGGTATATCGTTGAGACAATAATGGGGTAACCCAACACTATCACGAGCAATACAACCAACAAAATGATGACCAGTTTTGCAACCGGCGATAGTGAACGAGGTTCAAAATCGTTTTCATCCGTATGGGGCGACACATCTGTCATATTATCCAATTCCGATACATCCTTTGATATTTGGGGAGCAGTCAATGCAATACTCCTCCCCTGATTCTCTATTATCTGATGAAATATGTCAAACTGAAGCAAAACATCATTGAACTTACACCAAATCTCCATCACTTTTCCATATTTGGCTGATAAACTATCGGTGTAAATGAAACTTACTTAAAACCACTTGGAGGTTTAATCATGAAATTGTATTGGAAAATCACAGGGATTATCGCAGTTGTCGTAATTGTTGGCGCATTGGCAGTTGGTGCGACCGTGTTCGCGCAGGGACCGGAAAATTATCTCGGCTTTATGGGACGCGGCTTCGGGATGATGGGCGCACAGGGCAACGGCAATTTTGACCACGAAACAATGCAAGCTCAAATGGAATCATATATGGGCTTTGATATGGACTCGATGGAAGAAACCATGCACCCCGCTATCGCCGAAGCACTGGGGATGAGCGAATCAGATTTTGAAGCCGAAATGGACGCCGGCAAAACGATGTTCGACATTGCCGCCGAACGCGGTATCGACACCAACACCGTTTGGGACACCATGCAGACCGCTCGCGCCGATGCGCTAAAACAAGCCGTGGCAGATGGGACCATCACTCAGGAACAAGCCGACTGGATGAGCCAAATGGGCAACCACGGCGCGGAAATGATGGGCGGTGGTATGCACGGTCGCGGTGGAATGATGGGTGACGATGATTTCCGCGGAATGTATGGCAATGGCGACTTTGATGGCACAACCGGACCCGGAAGTATGATGGGCGGATGGAATAACCGCAATACCCAAGTTCAATAAACACCTCCCTCCCCTTTACATCCCCCCTCAATTGAGGGGGGATTTTTTTACGCACGTCCTCCATACTCTCTCCACAATTCCATGCTATACTATAAACGAGAGGCGGAGTTTATGTCATTCCGGAAATTTCCGGAGGAAATTATCCGGAATCCACATCAAGCAACAATGGATTCCCGCTTTCGCGGGAATGACATATTGGGAATTTTCGAGGAAAACTGTGGTTTTCCTTTTGTTGGAGAAATTCCATATTGAAGGCATTACGTTTTCACGCAATACAAATGACCAATGACCAGGGATATATGACAAACAACAAACGCATTTTGGTCGTTGATGACGACAAAGAAATTGTGCGGCTGGTGCGAGCCTATCTGGAGCAGGCAGGCTTTATCGTGCTCACCGCTTTCGACGGCGAAACCGCGCTCCACACCATCCGCCGCGAAAAACCCGATTTGGTGGTGCTGGATTTAATGCTCCCCGACCGGGACGGCTGGGACATCACCCGGGTGGTGCGCGGTGACCCGAATATTGCCGCCACGCCAATCATCATGCTCACGGCGCGGGTGGAGGACACCGACCGCATTATAGGGCTGGAATTGGGCGCGGATGATTACATCTCCAAACCGTTCAATCCCCGCGAAGTGGTGGCGCGGGTGCGAGCCGTTCTGCGGCGGGCACATCCGTCCACCAGCGCATCGGCAGCGGCAAAAGTATTCCATGCCGGCTCGCTGATTGTGGACACCGGTCGCCATGAAGCACTGCTCAACGGCGAACCGCTCGACCTGACCCCGACGGAGTTCAAACTGTTGCATATGCTCATCGAAAATGCCGGATACGCCTTCACCCGTTCTGAGTTGATTGAGCAGGGTTTGGGGTATGAATATGAAGGCATGGAACGCACACTGGACAGCCACATCAAAAATTTGCGAAAAAAAATTGAACCCGACCCGAAACGCCTGACATTCATTCAGACGGTGTACGGCGTGGGGTATCGTCTTTCGTCCCGGGAATAACCGCTATGAACAAACTTTGGGTAAAACTAACGCTGGCATTTTCCGCCGTAACCCTCATCGGGCTGATAACGGTGGCGCTGCTGGTCAATTCACAGGTGAGTACCCAATTTCGGCAGTACGTTTTTCACTCGCAGATGATGGGGTCCACCCTGCCGGATGATTTGGCGCAATTTTACGCCACCTCCGGAAGCTGGAACGGAGTGGAACAGATTCTCGGCGCGGGCACACCCGGCGGCATGATGGGCAACGGGATGGGCATGGGCATGGGTGAGCGGTACGGTATGGGAAAATTCACGCTTGCCGGTGCAGATGGAACGCTGGTGTTTGGCGGCGATAGCGACCGAAACCGCACGTTGAGCCGCACGGAAGAAGCCGCCGCAACCTCCATCACGGTGAATGGCGACACGGTGGGGTATCTGCTGTTCACGCCGCCCGGCGCCGCCGATTTGGACGCGAGCCAGCAAGCATTTCTGGCACAGGTGAATCGTTCAATTTTGCAGGCGGGGGTGCTGGCGGGCGTGCTGGGGATTGTGCTGGGTGTGCTGGTGGCGCGCGGATTGAGTGCGCCACTCCAGCAGGTAGCCGCCGCCGCACGGAATATCGCACGGGGGGATTTGCGCCAGCGCGTACCGGCGCATGGCACGCAGGAACTGGTCGATTTGGCGCAATCGTTCAACGATATGGCGGCATCGCTGACGGAGGCGGAACAGTTCCGCCAAAATATGGTGGCGGATGTGGCGCACGAACTCCGCACCCCGCTCACGGTGTTGCAAGGCAATCTGCGCGCGATTCTCGATGGGGTGTATCAACTGGATAAAGCCGAAATCACCCGGCTGTATGACCAAACCCGCCATTTAATTCGGCTGGTGAACGACCTGCGCGAACTGACGCAAGCCGAAGCAGGACAACTGCCGCTCAATCGGGAAGCGGTGAATCTGAACGCGCTGGCACGCGACATCCTTTCGCTGTTCGAACCGGTCGCCGCCACCGAATCCATCACCCTGAACATAGATTTGCCTGCCACTCTCCCCCCCGTTCCCGCCGATGCGGCACGGCTGTCACAGGTGTTGCACAACCTGCTGGCGAATGCCATCCGACACACTCCGGCGGATGGCACGGTGACTCTACGCGGCGGCAGCGACGCCAACGCGGTGTGGCTGGCGGTCTCCGATACCGGCGAAGGCATTGCCGCCGCCGATTTGTCACACGTGTTTGACCGATTCTACCGTGCCGACCGCGCTCGCGCCCGTAGCACGGGCGGCTCCGGGCTGGGGTTGGCAATTGCCCGCGCCATCGTCACCGCGCACGGTGGCGAAATTTCCGCCGCCAGCGAGGGTATCGCCGGGCGGGGCAGCACTTTCACCATTAGCCTGTCAAAATCTCGCGAAAATTAGCAGGGGCGGCTCGCGAGCCGCCCCCAACGGGATTTCACCTTTTTTCACTGCCAATTTTCTATTCCACCTTCGTTTCCAGTGCCGCAGACATCGCGTCCAAATCGGCGGAATCGGATTCCCCATACAGAAAATCGCGCCAAATAGCCTGAATTGCCAGCCCCAGCACCACCCCGAACCACATGGTCGCAAACCGGATGAGCAGTGTCGCGGTGGCGGCTAAATTTTCAGACGCGCCTGCCAGCAGTTGCAGCATGCCGGTCAGCCCGCCTTCCGTGACTCCCAACCCGCCCGGCACACCGGACGCGCCGCCCGCCACCGATGCAAATGCCAAAATGAAAATCGACAGCAGCGCCAATTGCGCGCTCACATCCATCCCCAACCCGCGCAGCACCAGATACAGCGCCACGCCTTCGCTGACCCATGCCATCGTGCCGAGCGTTACCGCAATCAGCAGGTTTTTCAGCCGCAACAGAGCATACGCGCTTTCATACAATTCGTGCAGATGATGGGCAATGCGATTGACCAGCGGTAATCGTTCGCCGATGCCGAGCGCCCACAGCGCCAGCGGGCGAATTTGAATGACGATGACCGCCACCACCAGCACCGCGCCGATGGTCAGCGCGGCGGCAGTGAATTGGGGATAAATCAGCCCGCCAATCAACGCCAAAATCGCCATGGCGATGCCATCGGTGAGCCGTTCTGCCAGCGCAACGGGCGCCGTTCGGGCGGGATGAACATTCGCCAGATTCTTGAGCCACAGCAGACGCACCAGTTCGCCCGATTTTCCGGGGGTGAGCGAGAAGCCAAATCCCCCCAGAAACACCCGCAGATCCGCCCACCAACTCAGGTTTTTGACGCCAATTTGGTGCATGTAAAAATGCCATTTGGTGAATCGGAGCAGGTAGTTAACGACCGTCAGCCCGATGGCGGCGGGCAGAAGTGCCCAGCGAAAGGCACGCAACAAGCGCGCCATCTCGGTGAAATCGGCGTACATGCCCAATCCAACCATCACCAGCGCGCCAAATATTATGCCGACGACAATTTTGTTGCGAAGATTTTTCATATCAATTCAACGGGAGATTTTCCACGGGATGAGCATCGGTACGCGGCGCTGATAATCACGATACACCTCGCCGAATTCGTGTACCAACTTTCGCTCTTCAAACGACGCGCCGACCCACAGATACAGCGTAAAGGCGGCATACAGCAACGCCTGATTGAGGGTCATCAGCGGGCTTGCCCACAGAAAAATAATGCTAAAAAAATAGCCGGGATGGCGCATCCGGCGGTACAATCCCACTTCTTTAAACGGGGTGTGCGCCGGGGGGACGACTTCCATCAGTTGGCGCAAGCCCAAAAAGTGCCAAATATCGGTTTGGATGAACGGGAGAGCTGCCAGCAGTATCGCCGAAAACTCCACAGAGAGCAGCACCCAGCGCCACGGTGATGGCACAGAATATAGCACGCGGTCGGGCAGCAGCGGCACCAGCGCCAGTACCGGCAGCAGGGTTATCGCTGCCACCGTGTTAAAAAACAGCCGGTACCATCGCCCCAACAGCCCGCCGAGCGATTCTTTGACCCGGTTGGATGCCAGTACGCTATGGATACCGGCATACGCTATCGCCACGCCCCAAATTACCAGCGCATTCCACCACACCGATGATTCGTTCGGCACGCTAACTGCCCATCACTTGCCAAACTTCCAGTTTGGCTTTTACCCGGCGAATGATGTCGTCGGTGAACTCAGTGGTCATCGTGCTGCCGCCCAAATCTGGGGTGCGCACGCCGTGATGAATCGCTTCAAATACCGATTCGTAAATGGCGCGGGATGCAGGCTGCGCCTGTTTGGAATCCATATACCGTAACATCGCCGCGCCTGCCAAAATCATTGCCATCGGGTTGGCGATATTCTTCCCTTCCAGCGATGGGGCGGTGCCATGCGGCGCTTCCGCCATCACGGTGGTCAAATTCCAGCTATCGTCAAACGACAGCAGCAGTGATTCCGCCCCGGCGATAGAGCCGAACATTTGCAGCACATAATCGCTCAAACAGTCGCCATCGCGGTTCAATGCGGGGATAACCATTCCGTCACCGCCGTTGGTCAGCAGCAGAGCATACGTGGCATCTATCAATTGCGGCTCGTAGGGTACATCGGCATAGCGTTTTGCCGCGCGATCCATCTCTTCTTTCAGCATACCTTCATAAGTCGGGCTGACAGTGTATTTCGGACCGCCGAACACTTTCACGCCCATTCGTTTGGCGTGTCGAAAGGAAAATTCTGCCACCGCGCGGCACGTGCGGCGGTCAATCTGCTCGGTGCGAATGGCAATTTCATCCAAACCGGTACCCTGTCGATGCTCTTCCGCGCCATACGCATCCCCGACCGCCATGCGCACCACCGAAATGGGCGCATACGCCCCGCCCGTGGGACGGATGCCGGGGATGCGTCGTCCCGTGCGGACAATCACGGTGCCATTCACTTCATCGCGCAATATTGCGTTGGGACTGCCCACATCGCCTTGCGTTTCAGGGGTGATGGTAGCCGCTTTCACCCCATAACCCACCTCGCGCATCCGAGCGGCGGCTTCATATACCACTTTATTTTTTGTTTTGCGTCGATTCTTTAAACTCAAATCGAAGCGTTCAAACTGATAATCCATCCCTGTTACTGCCGAGTCAAGTACACGCAGCGCCTCTTCCAGCAATTCTTGTCCCGTTTGGTCGCCTTCCAGCACAACGATAATCGATTGTTTTTTCTCCATTTGGGGTATCCTTCCTTAATTGTAAATGTATCAGTATCATCAAAGTGTACCGCCAACTTGTCAGTTGTCAATTGCACTTGTGCGGTTTGTTGCGTCTTTCTAAATTTTGGACGATAATAACATTATGGTGAGTCATTCAACTTGCGCAACCGGATATACGGTGAGCAAAGTTGGTCAACCGAACCAACAAAACCCTCGAATCTATTTTTACGGGAGAAATTATGCAGGGCGATAAAATAAAAATCCGAGTGCAGAATATGGAATATTTCGTCACCGGCGGTAGTTTTCAATCGTTGCTGGCGGCGGTAAAAGCGTTGCCGAATCGTCGATACATCGGCGCGCAAAAATTGTGGCTGGTTGAAGGCTCACCGGAAATGGTGCGCGGACAAATCGAGAACAGCGGTTTTCTGCTGGAAGGCGGCACACCCGTCTCTAAAGATGCCGCATCCGTACCCATCAGCGCCAACGACAGTATTAAAATTGAAGCCGCAGGGTTTACTGCCACCGTCACCGGCGCCCCATTTGCCGAACTGCTCGCCGCCATCAAAGCGTTGCCGGAACGCCGCTTCAATGGTGACAGCAAACGCTGGACAATTGGCGGTTCGATGCCGGAACTGAAAAACTATTTTGAAAAAAAAGAGTGGCAATTGAACGATATTATTGCCACCAGCACCCCACTGTCCCAACCTGCAGCGCCAACCCTGCCGGACTTTCCGGCAGACTTCTCACCTCCGCCGCCGGAGGATGATTTCTCCGATTTCGACGACCCCGGTTTTGATGTACCCACCCTGCCCGTACCCGATGACACCTTCCCGCCCCCCATAGAAACAGCGGCGCCCACGCCCGCCGCATCAGTGAAACCCACCGCAACATCCGCCCGCCGCGACCAAATCCGAGTGGTGGTGGGTAATCGTCAACTTGCCATTGTGGGCGGATCATTTCAAGAGATGCTCGCCGCCGTGAAAGATATTCCCGGCAGACGCTTTGACGGCGCAACAAAAATGTGGCTTCTGCCGGACGATGTTGAATCGGTACAGCAGCATCTCAACAGCAAAGGCTTTCGGCTGGAAGAAGTGTAATCGGAGCAATAATGGATACCGCACATGCAATAACGATTCTGAACAATCACGTTTTTTCAGGCTCAAAAACCAAACTGTTACAAAAGATCGCCGACACACCGGAACGTTATGTCGGCTTGTTTCGCCCCACAAAACCTCGCGGGAAATTACTGCAAAATTTATTGCAATCTCAGGAAATCCGTTTTGGCGATGCGTTGGAAGAATTAATCAGAGCCGTTTTGAACGATATGGGGTACTCCAATTTAGAGCTAAAAGTCGAAACGAAAAAGAGGCGGTTGGAAATTGACCA
>CAYZQQ010000009.1:0-22797 GCA_964480075.1 uncultured Anaerolineaceae bacterium | reverse complement strand
AAAAAATGAAAATAAAAGTATATACTACTGAAGAATGTAAGAAAGCGTATTTGGATAAGTTTAAAAAAAGGGAACTTACGATTTAAATGCCAGTGGAGTAATTATTAAGGATGGTTTATTAGAAAAAGTCTATCAACGGGTACTCATTAAACATAGGGATACTAAAAAATGAAAACCACGCTAAAAATCGACATCACGGTCAAAGATATTTGCGAAGGCTTTGTTTATAACGAGTTGGAAGGCAAGGGGCTGTTCGGCTTGTCGGGCAAACTCACCATCCAGCCGGAATACCAGCGCAACTACATCTACGCGGACGGCAAAAAAGACGTGGCGGTCATCGAATCGCTGCTCAAGGGCTATCCGCTGGGCTTGTTTTACTTCAGCAAAGTCAGCGATGAACATCTGGAAGTGCTGGACGGGCAGCAGCGCATCACCAGTTTCGGGCGCTTTGTCACCAACAAATTCGCCGTCAAAGATGAGAACGGGATGCAGCAATATTTCGACGGCCTGGCGGCGGACAAACGCGCCAAAATCCAGGACACGAAACTGCTCATCTACGAATGTGAAGGGACGGAAAGCGAAATCAAGGAGTGGTTCAAAACCATCAACATTGCCGGTGTGCCGCTCAACAATCAGGAATTGCTGAACGCGGTCTATTCCGGCCCCTTTGTCACCCTCGGCAAAGCGGAGTTCAGCAACAGCCAGAACGCCAATGTCCAAAAATGGAGCGCGTACATAAGGGGGAGCGTCAACCGGCAGGCTTTTTTGGAACGCGCGCTGGATTGGGTGAGCAAAGGCAACATTGGCGATTATATGAGCCGCCATCGCTATGATGACAACATCACCGAATTGAAAGCGTATTTCAACAGCGTCATTGATTGGGTTTCAAGAACATTTTCAGATGTGGAAAATGAAATGCGCGGGCTGGAATGGGGGCGGCTGTATGAAACCTATCACACCACAGGCTACGACCCCGCGAAAGTTTCCAAAGCCGTGCGGGAACTTTACGCCGACCCCTATGTCAAAAACCGCAAGGGGATTTTTGAATATATTCTGGGCGGATCAGTTGATACAAAACTATTGAATGTCCGCGTCTTTGATAAGGCGACCCGGGAAAGCGTGTACGCGGCGCAAACCGCCAAAGCCAAAGCCACCGGTGAATCAAACTGTCCGTTGTGCGCTATCGGACACGACGCCAACAAGAGCAAAATCTGGAAACTGAAAGAAATGGACGCCGACCACGTTACCGCATGGAGCAAAGGCGGCGCGACCGAACTTAAAAACTGTCAAATGTTGTGCAAAACACACAATCAGGCCAAAGGGAATCATTAAAGGCAAACGGTTGCCGCGAAATAAATTGTCGGGTGAACAGCGCAGACTCGGCGCAAGTGCCGGTCAGCGGAAATGCCACGCACATCGAAACGCGGTTTTATCCGCAGGTCACCGAAAAAATATTTGGATAAACTTCGGAATATGATATACTCTCGCTATGAGAGTTTATCTGGATACGTGCAGTCTCCAACGACCATTGGACAACAAAACCCAAATTCGTATCATCCTCGAATCTGAAGCCATTTTGGGTATCATTGGTTTGTGTGATACCGGTGAAATTGAGTTGATCTCTTCCGATGTTTTGCTTTACGAGGTCACACGCAATCCAAAACCTATTCGTCGTGAATTTGGGTTGAGTATTTTATCAAAAGCCAAAAATTTCGTGCCCCTGAACGAAACTATCGAAAATAGAGCGAGAACATTGGAAAAAGCGGGGATAAAACCGTTGGACGCACTGCATTTAGCCTCGGCGGAAGAAGCCAACGCCGATTATTTTTGCACGTGCGATAATAGATTTTTGAAGAAAGCGAAAGCAATTTCCGGATTAAAAACAACTGCCGTGAATCCGCTGGAACTGATTGAGGTGCTGGAAAATGACGATTGAAACGAGACCATTAGCAGAAGTGACACAAGAAGCCATAGAAATACTTTTTCAACAGCTTGGGGCGGTAAATACGGTTCGTTTTCTGAACCAGTTTACGGTTGGTTACGGGGATTACACAGAAGAAAAAGAAGCGTTATTCGGGCATTTGACGCTGAATGAACTCATTGATGACATTAAACATCAGCGGGATATTCCCAAAGATTGATACACTCCCCTCCACCCGACAAAATATACCCCCTAAAAATCACCGTCATCCACCGGTGGTGGCTTGAAAATGAAGCATTGGCGCAATTGCCGGTTTGCGGACGCATCACACACATCGAAACGCGATTTTATCCGCACGTCACCGATGGCAGCGAGACGATATTTTCGCCGCCGATGAACGTCTGCTGATCGCACACCTTCGCGCGCAGTTTTTGCTGCCGGGAAATATCGCCGATGAGCGAGGGAAGAAATCCGAGGCGCAGAAATTGACGAGCGGATTGTGCGCATTTCGTTTGAGATGGAATAGAAAACCCCGAATGGTTTTAAAAATAGAACGCAGATGGTACGAGTCAATGACCACCCCCAGAGGGGGTGGCTTGAATTATTGCACCTGGAAGGTGCAATGGTACTGACCCGGTTTCACAATATCACCACGTCATCCCTGACACCTTCTTCATCCGGACCAACCGTGTTGACCGTCACAATTACCCGCGCATACGCCATTGGTCCATTAAACCAGCGAGAAATGGTAAACGATACCGTCGGCGGCGTGCCATTGCTGGTGACATGGTGACCGCTATGCTATACCGGCATCGTGTATGACCGGCGACTCAACGGCGAAACAATGGTGTTCAGCAATCAGGGCGGACTGTTTATGGGGGCGATGACATGGTGGGACCACCAAACCGGCAGCGTTTGGAGTCAGGTGTGGGGGCAAGCCATTGAAGGCAAGTTGAAAGGAAGCACCCTCAGTTTGATGCCCGCTTCGATTGTCCCGTGGGGCGTATGGAAAACCGACCATCCCGACACCGTGGCGATGACCACCGCTAAAGTTGGCGCATTCAGTTACAACATCAAAGAAACACCGCAAGATAATTGGGTTATCGGCATTGCATTAGGTGAATATTCGCGCGCATTCTATTTTATAGCCGCGAGCCGCGTTGGATTGGTTAACGATTTTGTCGGTCCGTTTCCCGTTGCGATATATGTAAATCGAGACACCCGTCAAGTGTATGCATATCTTCGACAAGCAGAAAATCGTGTACTGGATTTAAAAGTCGATGCAGCGACACAGCAATTGATTGACGTTGATAGCGGAAAAGCGTGGGATTTGGCGCGGGGGTTGCCGCAGGAGAATAATCCCGCAACAGAGGGGCTATTGCCCGTGCCTTATGTTTCTTCTTTCGATTGGGCGTGGCGCGATTTTCATCCCGACAGCACCTTTTATCGATAATCGTATTGTGTAACTTAACTTACGGATAGCGTCCATAGCGTATGATACACTGTGATCAGGAAAGAGAAATTATGACAATAGAGGAATAGAGGATGACAGCCACCCTAAAAATTTACGTGCGAATGCACTGCTCCGGCTGCGAGCAAGCACGAGCCACCGCCAGCCACATCACAACAGTTTATCCACACGTTGACGTGGAAATTGTTGATATGGATAATCCCGATGTTACTATCCCCAATAGCGTATTCGCCACCCCCACCTATGTACTCGATAACCGTATCGTGTCGCTGGGAAATCCTAATTTAGATGACGTCGCTACATGGTTAACTGAATGATGTTCAGAGGATGATATGAATCAAGCTGAAAAAATCAATTACCTAAAAATGGTTGACATATTTCAGGGACTGAACAAAGCGGATATGCAGGAAATGGATCGTACCACCACCATGAGCACCTGCCAGCGTGGCAAGATTTTCTACCGCGCCGAAGATACCAGCGAAGTGCTGTTCATTCTGAAAAAAGGGCGGGTACAGTTATACCGCCTCACGCCGGACGGAAAGAAATTAGTTGTCGCCAACGTGGAAGCCGGAAGCATTTTCGGCGAAATGGCGATTATCGGACAGGGAATGCACAATACGTTTGCAGAATCTGTAGAAAATTGTCTGCTGTGTGTGATGAGCCGTCACGATGTGGAACGTCTGATTTTAAGCAAACCCCCGGTTGCGCTGCGTTTTATGAATATTTTAGCAGACCGGTTACGCACCGCCGAAGCGCGGTTGGAAGATATGGCATTTAAGAGCGTCTCGGCACGATTGGCATCGCTGCTATTGCATATTAGCCGCGACCAGGGCGACCGCGTGTATGGCTATACGCATCAGGATTTGGCGGACGCAGTGGGCACATACCGCGAAACCGCCACGCTCACACTCAACGAATTCAAAGCGCAACAACTCATCACAATTGGGCGCAAGCGCATTGATATCCTCGACCCGGTGGGACTAGAAATGGTCACCACCAAATAACCTCAATTGCCCCTCCTCCGTCCCCCGTGTCATCCCGCAACCGATGACACGGGGGCTTTTTTTTAATCCGCGCAATCGTGATATAATAATCATATTAATTGGGGAGAATTTGAAATTCCAGAGACGCAATCGTGATGACCATTTCATTCATTGTACCCGCGATTCAATCCGCCGCGAAAATTGAAGGCACACTGCGCACTGCCGCCGCCCAACTCGAACCCGCAACGGAGGTGTTTTTGGTGTTGCCGCCGGATTCACCCGCGCCGGAACATATTTTTAGCGCAACGGCCATTCACGCCGATGGAATATCACTGCCCGCGCTGCTGAACGCGGGTGCGACCGCCGCTGCGGGCAACGTGCTGTTGTTCGCCTACCCGCCCGCACTGTTGCCGCCCACCGCCACGCAGGTTATCCAGCGGAATTTATCGCTGTTGCCCACCACCATCGGCGGGAGTTTCCATCAGCATTTTGACGGTGCGGGGGCAGTGGGGCATCTTTTTGCCAAAATGGTGAAACGTATGCGCTACCACCGCCATTACGATTGGGACAGCGGCATCTTCATCCGCGCCGACGCTTTCGCCGAACTGGGCGGTGTTTCCCCCGCCGACCGCTGCGGGCATCAATTTGCCCGCCAGATGGAATCCGCCGGCGCAACCGTTTATCCGCCCGATAAAATTTCGCTGCCCGCCAGCTATATTTTCAAATTGATGTGGCGTTGGCTGGCAGTCTATCCCTTCGACACAGAAAGATTCTACTGAAAAAAGGCTGAAAATAATCACCACAGAGACGCAGAGTCACAGAGGAAAATAAGGCTTGAGAAGCCCGAATAGTGGGATATTTGCAATTTTTTCGACAATTTTGAACCAAAACTCAAAATTATAAAATTCTCCGTGTCTCTGTGTCTCTGTGCCTCTGTGGTGAAAAATTATTCAGACGAGTCATAGAAAGGAAATCCGAATGAAAAACACCGTCCACCGCATCGCGCTGATTGGGTTTGGAACCGTCGGGCAATCACTGGCGAAAATCATCGCCGCCAAAAACGCCGATTTGAAACAATTGCGGCACACCGAATTGCGGATTGTCGCCATCGCCACCCCCGGCAAAGGCTCGCTGTACCATCCCGACGGGCTGGATATTTCCGCGCTCTTTTCCGCGCTGGAAAAAGACGGCACGTTTGCCGTGTATCCCGATTCGGCGGGATTGGTGCGCGGGTTGGACAACCTCGCGCTCATCCGCGACACCAACGCCGACACGGTGGTGGAGGTCAGCCACACCGATATGGTCACCGGGCAACCCGCGCTCGACCACTGCCGCATCGCGCTGGCGCACGGCAAAAATGTCGTCACCAGCAACAAAGGTCCCGTTGCGCTGGCGTATGCCGATTTGTCGGCACTGGCGGCGGCAAACGGGGTGCGCTTTCTGTTTGAAAGCACCGTTACCGCGGGAACGCCATCGCTGCGGTTGGCGCGACGCGCGCTGGCAGGCAACGAAATCACCGAAATGCGCGGCATTTTGAACGGCACCACTAATTTTATTCTGTCAGAAATGGAAGCGGGCAAAAGTTACGCCGATGCGCTGACGCAGGCGCAAGCGTTGGGGTATGCAGAAGCCGACCCCACGGCGGACGTAGAGGGCATCGACGCGCTGGCAAAAGTGCTGATTATCGCCAACACGGTGATGGGCTGTGCGCTGAAAAAAGATGAAATTTCGTGCCGGGGAATCAGCCACTTGACCGCCGAGGATATTGCGGCGGCAAAAGCGGCGGGAGAACGGTGGAAGCTCATTGGGCATGTGAAAAAAGAGGGCGGGCAAACGACCGCCAGTGTGCAACCGGTGCGGCTGCCGCTTTCCGACCCGCTGGCGCAGGTGATGGGCACGACCAACGCCGTGACCTACCGCACCGACCTGCTCGGCGATGTGACGCTCATCGGCGCGGGTGCGGGCGGCATCGAAACGGCGGCGGGCATCCTCGCGGATATTTTGGCGATTTGAGGATAGCACGCGGATTGAACGGATTTCACTGATTTTCACAGATAAAATATCGGGGTGTCGGAAACTCATGAGATTTGTCATTGCGAGGCGCGTTCTTTGCGCCGAAGCAATCTCCAATTACACTGGGATTGCTTCGCTGCGCTCGCAATGACAGTTTATTGACCCATCTGAATTCCAGTTGAGTCAAAATAATAAACAGACAAATTATCAAAAATCTGTGTCTATCTATTCCATCTGTGTCATCCGTGTGCTATCCCCATCATCGTTCCGCCAAATAGACCAGCCACTCATCCGCGTCATACAGCGGCAAGCCGCCCCACACGGGGATGACCTCCACCGCCGAGAAACCCGCCGCGCGCATCATGACCGCCATTTCTTCGGGGGGATAGACTTGGTCGCACAACTGAATCTCGTCTATTTCCCCCGTCTCCAACCGGACAATCTGGTAGCGTTCAACGGAAAGATTTTCGTCCGCCAGCCAAAAGCGTTCCCCCAAATGCAGAAAAGGCGCATCGCCCCACAGCCCACCATCATCGGTGAACCACCACGTGCTGTCGGTTTTGTCCACCCGCTCCGGATTGAGCAATTCCACCGCCAGCCGCGCGCCCGGTTTCAGCGCGGCGGCAATTTGCCCCAGCACCGCTTGCGCCTCCGCGCGGGTCATCACCGCGAGTTGCCCATACAGCAGAATTGCGCCATCGAACCCGCCGCCGATGTCCGCCATTGCCCGCACATCCTGCCGCAAAAACTCGCACCGCACCGAAACCCCTTCCGCGCGCGCCAAATCGCGGGCATAGTCAATCGCCGCCGGGCTAAAATCCACCCCGACGACTCCACAATCGCGCCGCGCAAATTCCACCGCATACAAGCCCGGTCCGCAGGTTACATCGAACAGCCGCGCCCCCGCCGAGAGCCGCAATTTCTTCCACAGCCATTCGATTTGTGCCGCCCGTTCTTTCTCCACCCGCGACGCCGCCCCGTGCGATTCATCCAAATGCTCGCGCAGCATCCGCTCGGAAAACGCAGGGTCATCCCACGGCAGATTGCCGCCCGTCGCCCACGGGGTCGGTTTGGCGGGGCGGTTGTAGATTTTCCACAGAGTTTTGGAAAGGGTGTTTGAGGGTTTCAAAAAGTCTCACATTGGGAAATAGGGTTTATGCTGCTTTCTTTAATTCAACCGCTCGTCGCAACTCATCACGCACTACCCGCCGCAGAGTATCTTCCAAAGGCGCGTTTTTGCCGGCGATATATTCTCGCAACGCATTGTTCATCAACGTTTGATAATTTCCACCACCCGCCGCATGCACCTGCGCTTTAAACCAAGCTAGAATTTCATTATCCAGCCGAATGGTGATTCTGGTTTTTCCCGGCGTAACCGGTTCAATTGCCCCTCGTTTGCCCTGACTGAAATCATATTCCTCTTTCATTTTTGGTCACCGTTCATAATATTTCCGTTCTTTTGCAGTTGCTTTTCGCGCTGGAATGAAGCGAATATCCTGCCCACGATATGTGTACACAACCACCAACACGCGCTCCAGCAAATCCATTCCAATCGTTATAAATCGTGCTCCATCCGGGTGCTCATCCGAGATTGTGATGGCATAATCATCCGCAAAAACGGAAACGGCATCGGCGAAATCAATGCGATGTTTGCGAAGATTATGTGCGGCTTTGTTGGCATCTCATTGGGAGTTCATACGGATATTATATGCACAAATGTACACTCGCACAAATTCTCACCCGCTCACCTGCCCATCCGCACGGGCAACCGCCGCGAACCCCAATCGCCGGGGGTGGCGTCGAACACGCCGGGCAGCGGCGTTCCGCAGCGATTGCACGCGCCATCGGAAGTGAGATTCCATGCCGTCAGCCGGTACCAATCGCGCCCGATGAGCTTTTGCCCGCACCGGTGGCAATACGTGCTGCCGCCGCACTCATCATACACATTCCCCGTAAAAACATATCGCAGCCCGTTTTTTTGTGCGATTGCGCGAGCGCGGGTCAAGGTTTCCGGCGGGGTGCGGGGATGGTTTCGCATTTTCCAATCGGGATGGAAAGCAGAAAAATGCAACGGCACATCTGCGCCGAGTGCGGCGGCAATCCAGCGGGTCATCGCGTCAATTTCTTCCACCGAATCATTTTCGCCGGGGATGAGCAGGGTGGTGATTTCAAGCCACGTTTGGGTGTGATGGCGCACATATTTCAGCGTGTCCAGCACCGGCTGCAAATGGACGCCACAGATTTTGGCATAAAATTCTTCCGTAAAGGCTTTCAAATCGATATTGGCGGCATCCATCTGGGCAAAAAATTCTGCGCGCGGTTCCGGGCAGATTTCGCCCGCCGTGACCGCTACCGTTTTGATGCCATGCGCGTGACAGGCTTTCGCGGTGTCCACCGCATATTCCAAAAAAATCACGGGGTCGCTGTAGGTGAATGCCACACTGCGGCAGCCCAATTCGGCAGCGGCGCGGACAATTTCGTCCGGCGACGCCGCGTCCGCCAGCGTGTCAAATTGGCGCGATTTGCTGATGTCCCAGTCCTGGCAGAATTTGCACGCCAAGTTGCACCCCGCCGTGCCGAAAGAGAACACCGGCGTGCCGGGTAAAAAGTGGTTGAGTGGTTTTTTCTCGATGGGGTCCACACAGAACCCGCTGGAACGTCCGTAGGTCGTCAGCAGCATTTCGTCGCCGCGGCGGGCGCGCACAAAACACAACCCGCGCTGACCGTCGCGCAGTTTGCAAAAGCGCGGGCAGAGATCACACTGGATGCGGCCATCTGCCAACCGATGCCAGTATCGCGCCGGCGCGCCATCCGGTGTATTTTCCGTTTCGCGTTTAAAAGTGAACATTCCCATTTTTGGCATCCTCATGTATAATTATAGCGTAAATGGTTGTAGTTTTAAAGAATAATAGCACGCAGATAAAATAGATGGCACGGATTTACACAGATAAGTTTTGAAAATCTGTTGGCTATCGGACATTTTGTTCAAATTATTTTTTTGGGACGCTGATGAACACTGATAATCACTGATTTTATTCAAAAAATCAGATTTTATCTGCGTGAATCTGCGAAAATCTGTGTCCAAATTTTAAACTGTTGGGTGGCTAGAGTGTCTGCGAAAATCCGCTTCATCCGTGCAATCTGTGTGCCATTTGATGGAAAGGGAGTTTGATATGATTCGGCAGCCTGCTGTTGCGGGAACATTTTATCCCGACGACCCCGATACGTTGACAAAAATGGTGCGGGGAATGCTCGATATGGCAGACACCGATGCCAGCGCCATCCCCAAAGGATTAATTGTGCCGCACGCCGGATATATTTATTCCGGACCGGTAGCGGCGACGGGCTACCGCTGGCTGGCGGACACCAACGCCCGCGATGTGATTTCGCGGGTGGTGCTGGTGGGTCCATCGCATTATGTGCCGGTGCGGGGAATCGCCATTACGCCGATGGACGCTTTTTCCACCCCGCTGGGCGACATTCCGACAGATACGGCGACGGTGGAACGGTTGCTGAAACTGCCGCAGGTGATGGCGCTGCCCGCCGCGCACACCCGCGAGCACAGTTTGGAAGTGCAGTTGCCCTTTCTGCAAACCGTGCTGGGAAAATTTTCGCTGGTGGCGCTGGCTGTCGGCACTGCCACCGTGGATGAAATGCAGGCGGCGCTGGACGAGGTGTGGGACGGGGCGGAAACACTCATCGTCATCAGCAGCGATTTGAGCCATTTTCTGCAATATGCCGTGGCGCAGAAAATTGATGCCGCCACCGCCGGCGCAATTGAATCGCTGCAACCGGCGGACATCTCCCGCAAGCAGGCGTGCGGGCGCATCGGCATTCAGGGGATGCTGCTGGCGGCGCGGCGATACAATCTGCGCGTTCAACGGGTCGATTTGCGCAACTCTGGCGACACATCCGGCTCGAAAGACCGGGTGGTCGGTTACGGCGCGTGGGTGTTTCTCAATGAAAAATGAATAATGCAAAATGAAAAATTGATTTCCAAAATGTGAACCGTGATTCGTAATTTTACGCAATACGAAAAATGCAGCACGGTTGCAACTTTGAACTTTGAACCTGAAACCTGAGACCAAAACCTATGAACATTATCGACGTGCGGGCGCAAATGCCCAATTATGATGAATACAAAGACTGGCAGCGCGATGGCGAGATTCTCGGCATTGCGGTACACCATTCCGCCACCGCTGATTTCCAGACCGGCGCACCCACCGGCGACGCATTTTCATTTTTCAATTACCATGTGAACGTGCGCGGCTGGACGCACGGCGGCTATAATTATGTCATCACCGGCGACGGCACAATTCAATATGCGCTGGATGAAAAAATCGCCGCGTATCACGCCGGGTTCAAAGACCCGGATGACGAGTTGGGATTGGAGCGCGGGCAATATTGGAACAATCACTATCTGGCAATTTGTTTGGCCGGCTGGTTCAGCACCGATCGCACCACCCGCGATGTAGACGGCAATAGCCATCCCATCCCCAACAATTTCACCCGCCCCGCCCCCGAACAGTGGGATGCGTTGCTGCAACTGACTGCCCAACTGATGAAAAAGTACCAAATTCCGGTAGAGAATATCCGCATTCACCGGGAATTGACCGGCAATCACACCCAGTGCCCCGGGCTGAATTTTGACCCGGAACACCTGCGCAGCCAACTCGCCGAAACCGTATCGTCCCCACCACCGACCATTCCCCCGCCGCAACCGGGCGAACACGTCATTTTGCTGGCAGATACCGGCGACACGTTTTCCGCCGCACTGCAATATGTGTGGAAATTCCAACCGGATGTGAGCTTCGCACCGGAAACAGTTGCCGACCGCTGGAAATACATCACTGCGGTGGGCGCCATCGGCGCAGATTGGCTGGCGGAATATCGCCGCCGGGGCGCGCTAGTGGTTGATCATACCAGCGGCACAGCAGTGGAAATTAAAGATACGCTCGGCGGGCTGGTTTCCCAAAACCGGCGTTTTTTGTCCGATGACACTCCGCCCCCCGAACCGCCGCCCGCCACCCGCTATACCGTCCAGCCCGGCGATTCACTGTCGAAAATTGCGCGTCAGTTTTACGGCAAGCCCGCCCTGTGGACGGTTATTTTCAACGCCAACCGCGACATTCTGTCCAACCCCCGCCTGCTGCGACCGGGACAAGTGCTGGTCATCCCACCGAAAGAATAAACTCCCGAAAGGAACACCATGCACGAATACACCGCCAATTTTCACCAACACACTGTTTATTCCGATGGCACCGGCACGCACAGCGAAGTTATCCGCGCCGGGCAGGAAGCCGGTCTGAATGTGATGGTTTTTACCGACCACAATATTTTTGTGCCCGATAAAGAAGGCTGGCACGGCGATTTGCTGGCGTTAATGGGTATCGAAGTGAATGACACCCGGCAACATCCCGAACACAGTCATTTTCTGGCGCTGGGGGTTGACCGTGATTTGAACGATTACGCCGCCAACCCGCAGGCGCTCATCGATAAAGTGAACCAAATTGGTGGTGCGGGGTTCATCGCCCACCCGTTTGAACGCGCCGCGCCCCGTTTCGGCGAGGGGGAAATTCCGTGGAAACACTGGGATGTGCAGGGCTATATCGGGCTGGAAATTTGGAATTATATGTCCGAATTCAAATCGTTTTTAACCGGCAAGCCCCGCGCCGCCTACGCCGCCTTTTTCCCCGACCGATTCATCACTGCGCCGTTTCCGGAAATGCTGGCAAAATGGAATGAACTGACGCGCACCGGGCAAAAAGTGGTCGCTATCGGCGGGGCAGATGCGCACGCGCAAACATATAGTATGGGAGTCATCACCCGCAACATTTTCCCATACCGTTACCTTTTTAGCGCGGTGCGCACCCATTTGCTATTGAATGAGCCGCTATCACGCGATGTGCCGACCGCCAAAAAACAGGTACTCGACACACTGCGGGCGGGACATTGTTTTGTGGCATACGATTTTATCGGTGACACCCGTGGGTTTTCGTTTGCCGCACACAATGCCGATGACCAGATGATTTTCAGCGATACCGCCACCGCTGTCGCCCGTCAGGGAGACGAAATTTCGCTGGGGAAGCTGAATATGCTCACGCTGAATATCACTGTCCCCGCTCGCGCCGAAATTCGGTTATTGAAAGATGGCGCTATCGTTGCCACTGAACGCGGGCAACAATTGCACTTTATGGCATCAGAACCGGGCGTGTATCGGGTGGAATGCTATAAAGTCCATAAAACCCAATGGCGCGGCTGGATTTTTAGCAATCCCATTTATGTGCGTTCCGCGAATGTGCCGCTGAAGGAGGCCGAATGATTGTTGAAACATTGACCGTTGGACCCGTGCAAGAAAATTGTTATGTGGTCGGCTGCGAGAAAACTCACGCGGGTGTCATCATTGACCCCGGCGATGACGCGGCACGCATTCTGCAAACCGTGGAATCGCACAAATTAAATATCACCCACATTTTGCTGACCCACGCTCATTTTGACCATATTTTGGCAGCAAAGACGGTGGTGGCCGCCACCGGCGCACCGCTGGCGCTCCATCCCGATGACCTGCCCCTATTGCAGGCGGGTGGCGGTGCAACGATGTTCGGGTTGCCGATGCCCGCCATCCACAATCCGGAAATCCGGCTTTCCGATGGCGATACCATCACCAGCGGTGCGCTGAATTTCCGCGTGTTGCACACCCCCGGACACGCGCCGGGGCACGTTTGCTTTTTCGAACCGGCGCAGGGAGCGCTGTTCGATGGTGATGTGCTGTTTGCGAGCAGTATCGGGCGCACCGATTTACCCGGCGGCGATTATGAAACGCTGATGGACAGCATCGCCCATAAATTGATGACCTTGCCCGATGAAACCACCGTTTATTCCGGGCACGGTCTGCGCACCACCATCGGCGCGGAACGAGTGAGTAATCCGTTTTTGTAGAAATAGGAAAGACTAGATAGAACACAGATGACACGGATTAAACTGATTTTCGCCGATTTTCGCCGATTTTATCCGTGAAAATCTGTAACATCCGTGCCATCTGTGTTCCAATTTTAAAAAATGAAAAGAACAATCCCATTATCTCCCGACCAATTGAAGGAATTGACGCGCAGCTATCCCACCCCGTTCTATCTGTATGATGAAAGGGGAATCCGAAATACCGTGCGTGAGTTGCTGGCAGCATTCGATTGGAATGATGGCTTCCGCGAGTTTTTTGCGGTGAAGGCGTTGCCAAATTTGAGGATACTCCAATTGCTACACAAATTATCTCTCGGCGCAGATTGCTCATCACTGCCGGAGTTGCTGCTGGCAGAGCGGGCAGGCATCACGGGCGAACAGATAATGTTTACTTCCAATGATACGCCCGCCGATGAGTTTCAAGCGGCACGACGACTGGGCGCAATCATCAATTTGGATGACATCGGGCATCTCCCCTTTTTGGAAAAACACGCCGGACTGCCGCCCATCATTTCATTTCGATACAATCCCGGCACATTAAAAACGGGCAATGCCATCATCGGCAACCCCATCGAATCCAAATTTGGCGTCACCCGCGCGCAACTTTTTGATGGCTATCGCGCCGCCAGAAAAGCAGGTATTCGCCGCTTTGGCATCCACACCATGGTGGCGTCAAACGAATTGAATGCCGATTATTTCGTTGAAACTGCGCAATTGCTTTTTAAAACCGTGGTCAAACTGTCGCAGGCGCTGGATATTTCGTTTGAATTTGCGAATATCGGCGGCGGCATTGGCATCCCATATCGCCCGGAGGAGTTGCCGGTGGATTTGGCAGCGGTCAGCACGGGCATTCGGCGGGCATACGATGAAATTATTGCCGCCAACGGGTTACATCCGCTGAAACTGTTTATGGAAAACGGACGGCTCATTACCGGGCCGCACGGCTATTTGGTGGCGCGGGTGCGGCATATCAAACGCACCCACAAAACATTCATTGGATTGGACGCCAATATGTCAAATTTTATGCGCCCGGCGCTGTATGGCGCATATCATATCATCACCATACCGGGGAAAGACGGCGCGACCGAGCGTGAAACGGTGGATGTGGTCGGGTCACTGTGCGAAAATAACGATAAATTCGCCATAGACCGTGATTTACCCCGATTGTCTCCCGGTGATTTGGTGGTCATTCACGATGCGGGCGCACACGGACACGCAATGGGGTTCAATTATAACGGCAAACTCCGCTCGTCAGAGTTGTTGCTGCGTACTGATGGCAGTATACAGCTCATCCGCCGTGCCGAAACCATTGATGATTATTTTGCCACATTGGTGTGAAGCCGGACAAAAGTACGCCCGCGCCCGCATCCATCGGGGTTAACATTGTGTCCACAATAGTGGGGAATATTACTTTTTACGTTTGGTGAGCATATCCAACACAACTGCCAAAATAAATACCACCCCTTTGATAACCTGCTGATAATAGGATGAAATTCCCATCAGGTTCAATCCGTTGGACAGTATACCGATGATGAAAGCCCCGGCAACGGTACCGCCGATGCCCCCTACGCCCCCAAACAGGCTGGTTCCCCCCAGTACCGGTGCTGCGATAGCATCCAATTCCCATCCGGTCGCGGCATTTGGCTGTGCAGACCATAGCCGGGCTGTGAGCAGAATACCGCCCAGTGCGGCGGTGAACCCGCTGATCATATAGACAGCCATCATTATTTTTTGCGGCGAGATACCCGCTAAACGAGTGGTTTCTTCGTTGCCTCCGGTCGCATAAGTATACAAGCCAAACCGGGTGTACCGCAATACAATCGCCGCGATAATCGCAATCACAATCATTATGATGATGGGGACCGGAATACCCATAATTTTTCCGTTTCCCAAATAGATAAATGCCTCATCAATTCCAGCCAGTGGTCTGCCATTGGTATAGACCAGCGTCAGTCCGCGCGCCACAGCCATCATTGCCAACGTCGCCACAAATGGAGGCATCCCACCACGAACAATCAAAAGTCCGTTTACAGCCCCAATTGCCACACCTGCCAGCAACGCCAGACTAATTCCGCCAAAAGTACCCAAGCCACTTTTGACAGCGAGTCCGGCTGCCAGCGCGCCGCAGAGCGCCATTACGCTCCCCACAGACAAATCAATGCCCGCTGTCAAAATAGTAAAGGTCATTCCGATGGCGACAATTGTAATAATAGATGTTTGCAATGCAATATTCAGGAGATTGTTCGGGGTAAAAAAATCTTCCGAGCCAAACGCGAATGCCAACCCAAGTGCCATTAAGATAATCAAAACGCTAAAACGACTCAACAAAACCAACGGACTGAAAGTATTAGTTTTCATTGAACTTATCTCCCTGGTTCAATCCGCCAGTGGCAGCCCGCATAATTTTATCCTGCGTGGCTTCATCCCGGCTGAATTCAGCGGTTACACGCCCTTCATGCATCACCAGAATTCTGTCACTGACATTTAGAACTTCCGGCAATTCAGAAGAAATCATAACGACCCCTATCCCTTCAGACGCTAAATCACTCATCAAACCGTGTATTTCTGCTTTTGCACCAATATCAATTCCCCGTGTCGGCTCATCCAAAATGAGCAACCGCGGGTTCAATGTTAACCAGCGCGCAATTACCACCTTCTGTTGATTACCGCCGGATAGGTTCCGAATGTGCTGTCTTAAGTTTGGCGTCCGCACACCAAGTTTTTTTACGAATGTTTGTGCCAGGTGATTTGCGCGACGAATATTTATGAAACCCCATGTGGTGATTTGTTTCATAGAGCTGATATAAATATTGTCTTTTACCGCCATGTTCAGCAGTACACCCTGTAGTTTTCGGTCTTCCGGAACCAGCCCCATACCCAGTTTTATCGCCTTTCCCGGCGACTTTACCTTCACGGCATGTCCATCAACTTTAATTTCACCGTGAGTTGCCCGCCGGATCCCGAAAATCGTCTCCGCCAGCGCGGTCCGTCCGGCGCCGACCAACCCGGCGATACCCAGAATTTCACCTGCATAAAGTGTAATGTCCACCCCATGCAATTCTTTACCATCACTCAGATTTTTAGCTTCAAGAATAACTTGGCGGCGGGTACGGTCCGTTTTTGGATACAAATCACCCAAATCCCGTCCCACCATCATATTTACTATCTGAGCTTCAGTCAGTGTACCGGCGTCTTTTGTACCGATAAATGTACCGTCCCGCAACGTGGTAATCCGATCGCTAATTTCGAACACTTCTTCCAAACGGTGCGAAATAAATACCAACGATACGCCATCTGATTTCAACGATTGCATCACCCGGAACAACACTTCGGTTTCACGCTCCGTTAGAGATGAAGTCGGCTCATCCATCGCAATCAAATCGGCTTTTAATGATAGCGCTTTGGCAACTTCGACCATTTGCTGCTGCGCAATACTCAGAAAGCGCACTTCTGTGCGCGCATCTACAGCCACGTTGAGCCGATCCAGTAGCTGCTGTGCATCCGCATACAATTGTTTCCAGTCAATAAAGCCCGGCAAGCCGGCATTCGGTTCACGACCTAAAAAGATATTCTGCCCCACCGTCAGATACGGAATCAGAGAAAGCTCTTGATGAATCATGCCGATTCCCATGTCACGCGCATCAGCCGGTGTAGAAATCTGTACTGTTTGGTCTTTCCAGATAATTTTTCCGCTATCAGGATTTTCTGCACCGGTGAGAACCTTCATTAGGGTACTCTTCCCTGCGCCATTTTCCCCAACCAGGGCATGAATTTCCCCGGGCGTCACTTCGAAATTGACATCCTTTAGCGCTTGAACGCCCGGATACGTTTTGGAAATATGCTCCATTCGCAGCAACGACACGGTATCTGACATGAAGCCTCCTGTTACTTTGTTCCGGCACCAAAGTGCCATTGAAATACCGGCAGGCGATAGTTATATCGCCTGCCGGAAAGTACTTTATTTTACCAGTGCCAAAGCAACGGGGATGTTGCTGTCAACGGTTTCGCCGTTGAGCACTTTTACAGCTGTCTCCACTCCCAGCGCGCCGATTTGATCCGGCTGCTGCGCCACGGTCGCGGCTAAATCACCCGCTTTCACCGCTGCCACCGCATCATCCACCGCATCAAACCCGACAAAGGTAATCCCGGTTGCTCCCGCCGCTTTCGCCGCTTCTATCGCTCCCAAAATCATTTCGTCATTGTGCGCAAACACGGCTGTCACATCAGGATGCGCCTGCAATATGTTCTCAAATACGCTCAACCCCTCTGCCCGGTTGAAATTCGCCGTTTGTTTGGCTACAATCTCGGCACCACTGCAGTTCGCACTCATATAATCGTTGAAGCCCTGCCCACGGTCTCGCGCTGCCGATGTGCCGGCTATCCCTTCCAACTCCACCACATTCCCGCTGCCGCCAATGGCGTTGCACAAAAACTCTGCCGCCATCGCGCCTCCGGCTACGTTGTCTGACGCAATGTGACTCACTACATCGCCCCCAGACGCGCCCCGGTCAATGGTAAATACCGGAATGCCCGCCTGATTCGCTTTTTGAATCGACGGCACAATCGCGTCCGCATCCGTCGGGTTGATGAGCAACGCATCCACCCCCTTCTGAATCAGGTCTTCAATGTTCGTCGCTTCCTTCGCTGAATCATCCTGCGCGTCCACCACAATCAGTTTCACCCCGGCATCCGCCGCCGCCGCTTCCGCTCCCTCTTTCAACGTCACAAAAAACGGGTTGTTCAACGTCGATAGGGATACACCAAAGGTCAACGCTTTATCGCTTGCCGGTGCGGCGGTTTCACTACCGCTGACCAGTGCCAAAGCAACGGGGATGTTGCTGTCAACGGTTTCGCCGTTGAGCACTTTTACAGCTGTCTCCACTCCCAGCGCGCCGATTTGATCCGGCTGCTGCGCCACGGTCGCGGCTAAATCACCCGCTTTCACCGCTGCCACCGCATCATCCACCGCATCAAACCCGACAAAGGTAATCCCGGTTGCTCCCGCCGCTTTCGCCGCTTCTATCGCTCCCAAAATCATTTCGTCATTGTGCGCAAACACGGCTGTCACATCAGGATGCGCCTGCAATATGTTCTCAAATACGCTCAACCCCTCTGCCCGGTTGAAATTCGCCGTTTGTTTGGCTACAATCTCGGCACCACTGCAGTTCGCACTCATATAATCGTTGAAGCCCTGCCCACGGTCTCGCGCTGCCGATGTGCCGGCTATCCCTTCCAACTCCACCACATTCCCGCTGCCGCCAATGGCGTTGCACAAAAACTCTGCCGCCATCGCGCCTCCGGCTACGTTGTCTGACGCAATGTGACTCACTACATCGCCCCCAGACGCGCCCCGGTCAATGGTAAATACCGGAATGCCCGCCTGATTCGCTTTTTGAATCGACGGCACAATCGCGTCCGCATCCGTCGGGTTGATGAGCAACGCATCCACCCCCTTCTGAATCAGGTCTTCAATGTTCGTCGCTTCCTTCGCTGAATCATCCTGCGCGTCCACCACAATCAGTTTCACCCCGGCATCCGCCGCCGCCGCTTCCGCTCCCTCTTTCAACGTCACAAAAAACGGGTTGTTCAACGTCGATAGGGATACACCTAACGTAATACTGCCGTCAGACGCGGGTTCGCTGGGCACGGCTGTGGGTGCCTCTTTTTGAGCCGGGGCAGTTGGTTCAGCCGTTGGCTCAGCCGTTGGTTCAACGGTAGCTGCTCCTCCGCCACATGCAGTCAAAACAAATAAAATCGTTATCAATAGTAATCCGAGTACTACTTTTAACTTTGACATTTTTTCTCCTCTCGAGGAAATGTTAAAACTGATTTTTACAAAAGCCGATAAACTTTATTCACGTCCGTTTTTTGTTAAACCATCACCCCTTTCATAAAGTTTTTGAGTTAACGTTTGATGAATTTATAGAAAATAAGGGCTAGCGCAATAACGACTCCGGTTACGACAGGTTGATAAAATGATGAAACATCAAGCAGATTTAATCCGTTGTTGAGAACGGCAATCACCAGCACACCCAGCAACGTTCCCCACAAGCTGCCTTCCCCACCGGCAAAACTGGTACCCCCGACCACTACGGCTGCAATGGCATCAAACTCATACCCTAATCCGGCAGTTGGCTGGGCAGAATTGAGACGGGCAATCAATATCATTCCAGCCAGCGCCGACAAAATTCCGGCAACCACATAAACCAAAATAGTATAGACGCTGATATTAATTCCGGCATACCGTGCCGCAACCGGATTATTGCCCAAAGCCAGAATATATTCGCCAACAGAGGTATGATTCAGTATTACATATCCCGCAATAAATGCGAGACCCGCAACAAAAATGGGCATAGGAATTGACCCTAACGTTCCCGTACCCATCACCCGAAAGCTATCCGGCAGCCCCGTGATGGGACGTCCTTCGGTGAACGTCAGCGCCAGCCCTCGGGCAATGGTCATCATACCAAGCGTTGTAACAAATGGAGGAACTTTTAGCTGGGTGATAATCGCTCCGTTGAGCAGCCCAAGCAACGCTCCCAGACTTAATCCCACTACCACTGCCACAGGTACGGATATCCCTTCGCGTTGCAATAAACTGGCGGTCACCACGCCGGTCAATGCCAGAATTGACCCGACCGACAAGTCTATCCCTGCCGTCAAAATCACATACGTCATCCCGATGGCGATAATGCCATTTATAGTTGACTGGCGCAGTATATTGATCACATTACTGACCGTAAAAAAACGGTCGCTGAGCAACCCCAATCCCACACACAGCACGATGAAAACGATGACCAATCCATATTTTTGTGAAAGTGTCTTAAAATCAATGTGCATCTCTCACCCCTCGAAAGTACATGAGACTGTACCAACCGTGCCGACTAAAATACCACATCGGAAACCAGAATAATATTTGCATAGGGGGTAAATTCTCCGGTGCGAATTACAGCCTTGGCTTCACGGGTCATCGTTTTAAATATGGTGTGGGTAATGAGTTCGATGGGCGTATCGCCCAGAATGTCTTTGAGCGTTTGATACAGTTCCGGGCTGATAGTCGTCATTTCTTCTGCAATAAGTACTTTCTCTATGTACATTTCACGGAGAACAACCTGCAATGTGTCCAAAAAAGACGGGATACCCTGTGTTAATGCCAGGTCGATTCGCTCCGTTTCGGGTGGAATCGGCAAACCGGCATCGGCAATAACCAGCATATCCCTGTGTCCCATTCCGGCAATAACTGCGGAAATAGGTTGGTTCAAAACGCCTGTTTTTTTCACAATATTTTTCCTCTTTGTATGTTCTGTTGTTTCACCCCAGCGGGTTCATTCCATTAACAATGCCAACAGCGCCGACCGGTTTGGCAGCGAAGGTTGTGCCCCCAACTTTGTGGCAGCCAGAGCGCCGGCCGCATTGCCCCAGCGAACCGCCTCCGCCAACGGAATACCCTCTGCCAGCGCAACGGCAAAGCCACCCACAAACGCATCCCCCGCCGCAGTTGTATCAACCGGGGCGATATTAAAAGTACGCACGGGCGTACTTTGTTCTCCATCCAGCAGCCATGCCCCCCGTGCTCCCAGGGTGAGAATTACCGTAGCGACTCCCTGGCTGCGCAATTTTGCCGCAGCATTCTCTGCTCCGGATTGCGTGTTAGCCGGTATACCGGTTAACTGCTCTGCCTCGGTTTCATTCGGTATAAGAATGTCAACCAGCGAAAGCAGTTTAGGTGGGAGGGACTGCGCCGGAGCCGGATTGAGAATTACGGTAACGTTGTTCCGTTTCGCCAGCTCCGCTGCTTTGATAACACTATCCAGCGGGATTTCTAATTGCAGCAACAAAACCTTTGATTGCGCAATAACCGGCTCTGCCCGGACAACGTCCGCCGGAGATAGCCGGTGATTCGCTCCCGGAGTCACGACGATACTATTTTCTCCAGCATCATCCACCACAATGAGCGCAACTCCGGTGGCGGCGTCGGCATCCCGCTTTATAAACCGGCAATCAATTTCGACCGCCGCAAGGTTGTCCAACAGTGGTGCGGCAAATGCGTCTTGACCAACTTTGCCGATCATTGCCGTGCCCACGCCTAATTTTGCGACGGCGAATGCCTGGTTCGCGCCTTTTCCGCCCGGTAACATGAGCAATTTTCCCCCGATAATTGTTTCACCCGGATGCGGAATGTGAGGAGAACGGGCAACCAAATCCATATTCAAACTCCCCACAACACTCACAATTGATTTCTTCATTACACCATTCCTCTTTTTGAAATGAGGGTAGTTGTCTGCCGAATGAGCAATTGGGTTTTCAAAATCTGCTGCTCCGGGGGAAGCTCTTGATTTTGCATACGTTCCAATAAGCGTTTGGCGGTCATCATACCGATTTCCTCTGTCGGCTGGCTGACGGTTGTTAAAGCCGGAGAGCTAAATTTCGCCAAAGGAATATCATCAAAACCGACCACGGACAATTGGGTTGGAACATCAATTCCCAACTCGGTGGCTGCGCGAATCACTCCAACCGCCATCAAGTCATTGCAGGCGAAAATGGCTGTTGGCCGTGGAGACAAACCCAACAAATGGTGCGCCCCTTCGTAGCCACTTTCAAACTGAAAGTCGCCGGTAAATATCAAATCATCATTCAATGGAATTGTGGCTTTATTTAGCGCCCGACGATAACCTGCGACCCGGTCTATACTGGCAGTTAAGCCCTGCGGGCCCGTCACACAGGCAATTCGCCGGTGTCCGAGAGAAATCAAATGCTGTGTGGCATCAAAGCCACCTTGAATATTCGTAACCGTGACGTAATCCACTTCAACGCCCGGCACAATACGGTCAATTAGTAAAATGGGGATAGTGAGGTTACGCAACGCATTATTGAGAATATCACTGGGAGCACCCACATCAATAAATATCAAACCATCCACCTGGCGTTCGGTCATAACCTTGAGATACAGCAATGCCCGATCCAGATTTCCATCCGAGTTTCCCAAAATGACGTTATATTGGTGAGCAAATAATGCTTTCTCAATACTTCGAGTTACGCTGGCAAAAAAAGGGTTGGCGCTATCCGGCACAATGATGCCCACGCTATTGGTCTGTTTTAAACGCAAGCTTCTTGCCAAAGCATTGGGCTGAAAATGCAGATCGAGCATTGCATGTTCAATCTGCGTTTTCAGGGCGTCGCTAATTGGACGGGTATCATTTATAAAATGTGACACCGATGTAATGGAAACGCCAGCTTTTTCCGCAACATCTCGCATCGTTGCGATAATGCACCTCCCGTTATGTTCATTTTTTGGAAATTAGTACGCAAACGTTTGCGCAAACGTTTGCGTGTATTGTATCACAAAACTTGATGGGTTGTCAACCACTTTTTCAGTGTTCCGTCATATCAACCTCATTATAATTACACAACGTTCGTTCATTTTTTTGAGTAAACATTAGATTGAAGTTGCT
>CAYZQQ010000008.1:0-22852 GCA_964480075.1 uncultured Anaerolineaceae bacterium | reverse complement strand
CCGCTGGAATTGGGAACGCGGAAAATTTTATGTTGTGTCGGTTGGCGCAAATCCGTATCGGCAATAACGGTTTTTAAACCTGCTTGAGCCATCACCACGCCCAAATTGGCGATGGTGGTACTTTTACCTTCGCCGGGATTGGCGCTGGTAACAGCTAACAGTTGCGCCGGTGTATCGACCGCCATAAATTGAATATTGGTGCGGATGAGACGATACGCCTCGCCAATAGCAGAGAATGGCGCATGAGCCAGTGCCATTTTCTCTTTTTCATTTTTCCCTTTTATGCGCATGATACTGCCCAAAGCAGTAACACCCACCGTCCGGGTCATATCATCCGCCGATTTTACAGTGTCATCAATATATTCTAACAGCAATACGGCGCTAAACGCCAACGAAAACCCCATAATCGCCGCCAGCAACACATTCAGGATAATATTTGGGCTGACGGGTCGAGACGACAGTTGCGCCGGTTCGATAATGGACAGATAGTTGGAGCTATCACTGCCTTCAAAAAACGAAAGCAACGAAACATAATTTGACTGCCATTCTTTTATCAAAGAACGGAGGGTGCGTTTTTCAGTTTCTAAATCTTGTATGTCACGGGCGCTCAACGCCGAATCGAGTAGTTTGTCAATTTCATCTATCCGCACTTCCGACCGTGAAATTCGCCCTTCAAGACTATCCAATTGCTGTTTAACAAAGCCGCTGCGTTCGGCACGGTTTTTGTTTTCCGGGGAGGTTGGGCTTTGCAAGATAAGTTGATGAGCAATTTCATCGGCGATGGCTACGGCACGTTCCGGTGAATTATCTTTGACGGTTATCGCCAGCAATTGCGTGCGCGGGATTGGCTGCGCCAATACATTTCTCTCCAATTTCTGCCAATTCATACTTAACCCCAGATTTTCAACAACCGCCTGTAATATCGGCTGGCGCACGGCAATTTGACCATACGATTCTGCCAATTGCTCACTCGTTGAAAAATCTTGCCCGGTGGGGTTCGCCGTTTGAATAACTTGTCCAACCAAAAGTGTGGTGGTTGTTTCATATATCCGCGGCAGTTGCTGGCTGGCATAATAGCTCACCGAAGCGGCAATAACCATCGTCAGCAGAAACAACCACCACCAACGTAATACTCGTTTTACGTAATTTAGATGTCCCATACATTATCCTTTTTGCTGTGATACACGCTTTATGGCGCCGGGTCCAAATATTTTATCCACACCGGAGCAATATCATTGTATGGTGTCCATTTATCCCAGCCGAATAATAATTGCTGGTCAGACCCATCCGCATTCATTATCCACAGCTGATTATTACCGGTACGATTGGATTGGAAAACGATTTTCGTTCCATCAGGTGACCATGTCGGTGTTTTGTCGCCTTCCCATGTATTGACGGTTAATTGTCGAAGTTCGGAGCCATCGGGCAACACCGACCAAATTTCATCATTCTCGGATTCGGTAGCGACAAACGCTATTCTATCATCCATAGGTGACATGACAGGGTCGTACGCATCTCCGACGCCAAAATGGGTTACAAGAATAGCTTGGTCGTAATTGATACTGAAAATGTGAATTTGCAATCGATTTTCACTTGAAAATTCGGGGATGCGGGTGTATGTCCGAAACCGTTTGTCGGCAGAATATGTGTCGCGGTTGCGCGCCACGGCATAGGGCCAGGGGTCGGTCAATCGCCCCAACACCCCTGTTTGCGGGTCGTACACATACACGGCTAAATTGTCACCTTCTCTATCAGATTGAAATAGAATTTTGCCTTTTAGGGTGGGTGGAATTGTCCGCACCGCATCGGGAATGAGGGTGGGAGTGGGGGTGGGTAGCAGCGGAATTTCCTCGAAAACGGGTGTGGACGTTGCCAGCACCAAATTTGCAGGCGTGGCGGTGGGGGTGCCGGTCGTCAATGCGACTGCCATTGCCAGTTGCCTCAACGCCTGCGCGGTTGCCGCATTGCCCGGTGTCGGTGTTGCCGTAGATACCACCGGCGTGACCCAATTGAGGGGTATGGGGGTCGGTGTGCCAAAAATCTGGGCTTCGGCGGTTTGCCGCGCCGATAGCGTCGCCGCCGCGAACACTGATGCCGCCGTCGGTGTGGAGGTTATCAGCACGTAATGCACCGCAGTGGGTGTGTATGTCGGCGATGGGCTGGGGACGGGCGTCGCTGTCAGAATATTTGTGGGCAGTGGCGTCGGCGTACCGGTGGTCAGCGCGCGTGCCGTCGCAATGACCGATTGTGCCGTCGCGGTTTCCAAGTTTCCGGGGGTTGCCGTGGGTATCAGCACCAGATAATCGGGGATTGGTGTTGCCGTCACCATATTTTCCGGGGGTGGTGTTGCCGTACCGATGCGTGTGGCATCGGCGGTGGCTTGCTCTACAAGCGCCGCTGCGGTCACAACATTTTCGGGAGTGGGCGTGCTGGTCACCACTAGATAATCATACGGTATCGGTGTAACGGGGGGAGCGCCGACACTCAAAATCAACTGTATTTTTTCACCGGAACTCTGCGAGCCGTAACCGGTATCCCATGCGAATAAATTGTCGTTGCCAACCAACGGACCCATAACACGAAACGAGAGTCGCGGCTCAAGTTTATTCACCACTTTATCTTTGATAATGCGCAACTGTTCCGCAGTTAACACAAATTCGTTGGTCTGCCCCACTGCCAAATCAGATGCCCCCAGCAGCGGGTTGAGCGTTTGCTCGACCGGCGCATTTAAGATTGCCTGATAATTGGCGGCAAACCATGCGTCATCTATCCGTTCAGTCAGCAATTGAATTTCCCAAACCTCCCCGGAATTAGGGCTGTCATTGCGAACCGCCAATAAATCATCACGCAGTCCGGTTACCCGAAGCACGCCGTAATGTATGGGCGCGCCACGCGGGATGGAAGTTAAATCAATTTGGAACCCTCCAAAATAAGTTCGCCCGTTGAACACCCCCGCATAAATGTATGAATCACCAAAATGGTTGCGCCGCGAATCACTGCTGGACACCCATCCCACCGCCGAAATCGGTGGTGACAGGGTGAGCAATTGACCATCAGGTTCCGGGGTAACGGGAAGAGTGATGTTTCCCACCACCGAAATCGGATTTGCACCGGGGGTATTTGTGGCGATTACCGTCGCCGTGGAAGCAATTGTCGGGGTGGCGCTGGGCGGAACAGTGGGGGTTGCCCTACTCACCACCGGCTGCACGAGCAGAGTTGGTGTTGCCGGCTGCGTGGTGCGAATAGACCCGACAATTCCCAGTACCAGCAGCAACCCAACAATTACCCCTCCGATAGAATATAACCATGTTCGTGAAAAGGCAGAATGTTCGGGTTCACCTTCCGCACTTCCCGGTTGCGTCTCAGTCGTTGGCTCAACATATCTGGCGCATGTCGCAAAATTACCGCTCAGGCAGAAAGCTTTCTGATGTTCCAATTCAATTGATGCTCCGCTGCCGGTAGCATAACAAATATGCCCTTCTTCAGGATACGAAAAATGAGAGCCCGAGTCCTGAGCTAGCCCCAGATACGGACATATGTTAAGAGAACCGGGTTTTTTGGACATAATACTCCATTCGCAGATAATAATGTCAATTGAATAGTGCAGCATATCCTCAAAATACGCACCATGCTTTTGGCATGTAACAATACCTGTATAGTTATATCATTCTTAAACTTGAAAACGATTAGGAAGAAATTAGAATAAAGTTAGAAGTTTGAGGATGTTTTCCGCACGGGTTGGTTATGTGCCGGCTGGTGTTACCTTTGAATCTCGCTCACGGTGGGTTATGCTATCCCACGCGCGTACCCATGTTACTGCCGCAAAAATTGTCAATATCGCATCTACCGGCAATCGGTAGCGAATGAGCGCCCACGACAGCAAATGAATGCCGGTATAAATTATCATAAACGCGACCAACCATATATGGCGACGCCAATCAGCCGCACGCGCACCCAAATACACGCCCACTGCCATAAACGGCAGCATAATTCCAAACGAAAATACCCGTGAAAGATTGCTAATCAAGCCCGATTTTGCAGATGGCAGAAATTCAAAATAGTCTTTTATGCGGCTGATGGATAATATCACATACCGCACGGGGTCTGCTTTTATAATGGCGAAAGCCCGTTTCAATAATGCCGAATCGAGTGCGGCTTCATCCAAATGGCGCAATTCCGGCGGCACCAAATCCTGATACGATGGTCCATCAACGGGGAGAATTGAGATAAAATTATAGCCGTGAATGGGGTGATTTCCCCAAAAGAATGCATAACCGGCATTGGTATTCAGCAGCACAAACCGATGGAATACCCGGTAATTGCGCGCCGTCCACGGGGCAATCATCGCTATCACAATAATTCCGGCGACGGCTAGCCCCCAAAATGTTTGCCATACCACCTCACCCTTCCGTTCAGACCGATAACTTTGCCACAGCATCCACAGTGACAAAAACGGAATTACCAACAAAAACACCTGCCGTAACAGCACCGCGCTTCCCAGTGACACACCCAGCCAAAGCCATAGCGCCTTTGAGCGTGAGCCATCTTTCGATGCCCGCGTCAGGCGTTCCGCAACATCAAAGCTCCACAAAATCGCAGTGATATAAAACATCTCGGTCATCAGCGTGGCGGTATAATAGATAAAATAGCTGTATCCCGCGCTAATTGCCGCCGCAACCACCCCCACTCGATAGCCAAAATGACGTTCCCCCATCCGAAATATGAGCCACGGCATCAAAATGCCCACGGCGACAGCCTGAATGAATCGCGCCGCCAGCGGGTGATAACCAAAAATTTTATAAACGCCCGTCAAATAAAGGGTGTACAGATACGACCAATGGGCGGTTGGCGCACCCGCCGGGGTAAGGGGCCACCAGTCTTTCGCCACAGTAAACCCGTGCCCGCCCAACACCTGCTTTGCCAGCATATCATACGAAATTTGGTCGAACGTGCCGGGCAGATCCACCACCCGGTCACCAAAATAGAGGGCTGCTGCCACCCGCGCCATCACCGATACCGCAAGAATTATCAGCAGCCATTTTCGGTTTTTGGAAATTTCGGTAGATTGCATTAAATACCTCAAAAACAGTCCACAGATGGACACAGATTTCCACTGATTTTTCAAAGAATCTATGGCAAGAAACACAATCTGTGAATGAGTAAATATGTTTTCACGTATCACGTATCACGTATTACGTTTTCTCACCGATAAACTTCATCCCATTGGGTGTAAATGGTGCGCCAATTGTATTGTTGTTCCACCGCTCGCCGACCATTTTCTGCCAGCGATTGTTGCAATTCCGGCGATTGCAACACCTGCACCACCGCCTCGGTGAAAGTTTCGGCGGTATCGGCGATGAGAATATCTTTTTCGTGATGCACGGCGATGCCTTCTGCGCCGATAGTGGTGGACACGATGGGCAATTCCCAACACCACGCATCAATAATTTTCACCCGCATACCGCCACCGGCGTGCAGCGGAACCACAAATACCCGTGTTTCCGCCAACAACGGCATCAAATCTTCAACATATCCGGTAACTTCCACCCCGTCTCCCGTCAATTCGGCGGGGGGGTTTTTGCCGATAACCGTCAGCACGGCATCGGGGACGCGGGCGCGAATTTTGGGGAAAACATTTTTGGCGAACCAAACAATACCCTGCGCGTTGGGGGGCCAGTGCAACCCGCCCAGAAATGTCACCCGTTTGACACCCGTGCGCGGCATAACCGGCTCAACGCCCATCGGGTCGCCGCAAATGGGAATGACCGTCGCCGGGGAAAGTGGTTTGTCCGAAATGGCAGAAACCGCATCATAATCTTCGCGCGTCACCCATACCACCCGGTCAAATTTGGGGCAGGTGTCGGCTTCGTAGCGCGCCATCATTTTCGATTCGCGCGCCAGAATCATTTTTTTGACGGGATTGGTTTCGCCGCTTGCCATTCGCTGCGGAATAAGATAGACGGCATTATGCTGGTCGAGAATCAATCGGACATTTGGCGAAAACTCTTTCGCTCGGAGCGCATATTGCGCCATCCACAGTTGGTCGGCATGAACGGCATCGAACGACTCTGCGGCAAGTAAATCGCGCAATTGCTCAACCATTGCCCAAACTTCGTCGCGCACAATGAGAAACGGTTGTTGCGAGACGAGGCTTTTCAGCAAAAACAACCCGTCCCGCACCGCCGATCGTCGCATCGGCACGGTGAACACCCCGTGACATATTTCTTCCAGCCGGGCAATATACGCCGGGCGGTCAGTGTCGCGCACAAACGTCAACAGCGTCACATCGTGTCGCTGCGACAGATATTTCAGCACATAATAGCTGCGCATTTTCGGTCCCGCATCAAGCGGGTATGGCAAAACTTGGCTTAAATACAAAATACGCATAGAAAGTCCAAAAATGAATAGAACGCAGATGACGCAGATTTCTCGGATATTCACAGATAAACCCCAAAAAATCTGCGAAAATCTGCATCATCCGTGTTATCTGCGTGCTATATTTTACCCAAAAACATACCGGTAATATTGATGCACGCGGCGCGACTTGGCAAATACAGACATAACCCACACCGGAAACTCCAGCGTGACCAAAAACAATACCGGATACAATATAATTGAAAGGGTGAATAGGCGTGGAACGGTAACTTGAATGAGCAATAGCAGGTATTCCAGCGTAATTAAATTGGTCAGATACAGCCCGTATGAATGTTTGCCAATTTTCTCCAGCTCGGACACCCAGGGTATTGAATTTCGGTTGAGGGTGGGCGTATACAGGATGAACGCCACCACACTCACCATTCGAATTAATGGGAGGGGGAGTGATGACGCGCTATTGGGAAGCGTTCCCGCAAATAATATCGCCGATATAGCTACCAATAGCCATTTGAACTTTTTGAGCCACGGCAAAATCTGTTTGGAATTAAGGCTATATATTAACCCCAGCGGGAAAAAGATGCCCCAGACCGCCATTGTTCCGCTGATGACCGGAAATTCAAAAATCTGCATCCATGCCGGCACAGGCACAATAATTGACCCCGGAAATTTTAGCCCCAACAGTAGCAATTGATATAGCCCGATAATCACCAGCATCGCAATGCCCCATCGCTTTGAAAACCGCACCAATATCGGCGAGATTACCATAAAAAATAATATCAGCGGGACAAAATTAAACGGGTAGCCCACTAACAAATTTTTTATATAACCAACCGGCGAATAGTTTTCACCGAGTCTGGTAAATACAACCGCATAAAACAACAGTGACCAAATTAGATAGGGATAAAAAAGGCGTAACATTCCCACTCGAACCACTTTCCACGATAGCGAGCGGGGGGCGGCTTTTTTGGCGGCATACGAAAAGAAGCATCCGGAGATGAACAGAAACACCGGCACGGCAAACATTGAGCCAATATCGTGCAATACCATCAGCGTTTGATTCAGCCAGCCTGTTACCACCGGATAACCCAACATTTTTTGCGCCCGCATGCCCATAGTGATGGAATGATTGAGTACCACAAACAACATCGCCAGCCCGCGCAATGCGGCAAATTGTCGGTGCATTACTTGGCTGCCTCCAAATCCCGGTCGAAAATTATTGGTGCGGTGCGAATATATTCCGTTGTTCGATGCTTGCGGGTAAAATCGTTAAATGCCCGCTGCACCTGCGCCTCCGAAAGGTCCATCACCGCGGCAACTTCCGGCACGGGCACACCGTGTTCCTGCGCATACCACAGCAAATCCATCACCTCAAACGGCATACGGAAGAAAAATTCCTCTTGCGTTTGATGGGCGCTGTATGTGTCGGATGTCGGCGGGCGCGAGCGGATTTCTTCGGGAACAGCCAGATATTCCGCCAGTTGGTAAACCTGCGTTTTAAACAGATGTCCAATTAACTGAATATCCACGCCGCTATCGCCGTATTTCACTAAAAACCCCTGCTGGTGCTCATTTTTGTTCGATGTGCCGATGACCGCGAAATTGCGTGATTCGGCGTGATAATACAGCATTGCCATGCGGGTGCGCTGCTTAAGGTTGGATGCCGCGACAATCTGGAAAAATTCAGGCAGTGGGAGACGTTTGCTCTTTTCTTCCCCGCCGGGCGTCACAATAGCCACCGAAAACACGTTCAACGTGTCGTCTTCCAGTACATTCGATGGCAGCACAATCTTTGCTTTGTAGCCCGCAGCGGGGTCATATTCGGGAAACATCCGTTTGATGGCGACATCGCGACGGGGATAACAACCGAACCCCTCCAGCGCGGGGGTGATATTTTCCAGCAAAACGGTTTCTACCTCCAGTTGCGCGGTTAACTTTCGCGCCAGCATCTCGCTCTCAGATTCAGAATCCTTTTCCGGCATCATCACCGCCACCACCCGTTTGGGACCGAATGCTCGCACGCACAACGCCAGCACGGTGGAAGAATCAACGCCGCCGCTCACCCCTACCACCGCACCATAGCGACGCAGGTCTTTCCGCACGGTTTTGCGCAATAGTTGCACCAGCCGTTCGGTCTCGGCAGCGGGGTCAATTTTTATGATGTCTTTATTAAATTCCATAGTTTTTTCCTTTTCGTCTATTCAGGTTTGAATAGCACACAGATTATGCGGATGGCAAAGATTTGCACGGATTTCTTTTGATTTTCTAAAAATCAGCGAAAGTCCGTATTATCTGTATCATCCGTGTGCTATTTCTCATTTCGGTTGCGTGATTATCGCTGCTCGCGCTGCCAGCCATAACAAATTTTTACATTATCTGCCACCGATAGCGGCGGCGGCATTTGAAAATCTGCGACAAATTGGCGATGCACCAACTGGCTGGATAGTATTCCCGCCAATGCCATATCATCCGTCTCGCTGAGGGGCAACCCACGGTCGATTTTTTTGACCATTTGGGTCACCGAAGCAGGTTTAAAAAGTCCGGTGGTTTTAATATTCTGCGGCGAAAGCAATTCCCGCACATACGCCGGTGATTGCCCATTAAAAAAACTGCGGTGGATGGGCGCGCGGTACGGGCGTTTAGTTCGCTGCCAAATCTCGGGCGGTATCCATTTTTCCGCCACTTTTTTGACGATATATTTTTCGTTCAGCCGATGCAGTTTGAACGTGTCGGGCAGTTTGGCGGCAAATTCAATCACCCGATGGTCGAGAAACGGAAAACGCCCCTCCACCGAATTTGCCATTCCCACCCGGTCGCCCTGCGATGAAAGCAGATACGGCGTCATAAAGGTGGCAATCTCCAAAAATTGCGCCTGCTGCAAATGCCCCCAGCGCTGAAAATCGGCGGGCAGGTCGATGGGGATACCGTTTTCCGCCATTGTTGCGTGGATGTCATCGGCAAAAAAACGGCGGGTGCGGGCGGTATTTCGCCAGCGAATGGCGTGCGAATAGCCCGGCGCATCCGCGCTGGTCAGCCCTTTTCGGAAAAACGATTTGAGATATGCTCCCCCCCCCGCCGAGAGCGATTTGATGTACGGGTACAATCGCCGCAACAGCAGCGGACGCATCTCGGAATTGGGTTGTTTCGCCCAGAAACGGCGCACTTTTGCCTCTTTGAAAATATTGTATCCGCCAAAAAATTCGTCCGAGCCTTCGCCGGTGAGCACCACTTTAAAGTTATGTTGGCGCACCAACCGCGACAGCAGATACATCGGCACGGGGGCAGTGCGGATGACGGGCGTTTCGGTGTGCCAGATGACGGTGGGAAACGCCTCGCCGATGTCGGGGTAATCGGCGCGCACGGTTTGATGGTCTGTACCCAGAAAATCCGCCATTTGGTATTGAAATTTGCTTTCGTCAAAATCGGGGTCGGTGAACGTGATGGAAAAGGTATCGAGCCGGTTTTGGGTGTAATTGCGAATAATGGCGGTGATGATCGATGAATCCAGCCCGCCGCTGAGATATGCCCCCACCGGCACATCGGCGCGCAGGCGGATTTGGGTGGCATCCACCAGCAACGCGCGGAGTTCTTCCACCGCATCCGCCAGCGAACGGCGCGGGGTTTGCGTTTCCGCCGCATCGGGAAAATCGAGCGACCAATATGGTTCGATGGTCATTTTTCCGCGCCGCACTAATATAAAATGTCCCGGCGGCAGCGATTCGATATTTTTGAAAATTGTGCGCGGCGTTTGCGGACTCCAATAAGTGAAAACTTGGTCGAGCGAAACGGGGTCAATCTCCGCCGAGACACGGGGGTCGGCTAAAATAGATTTTATTTCAGACCCGAATATCAGCGCCCCATTGGTAACGGTGTAAAAAAGCGGGCGTATCCCCACCCGGTCGCGGGCGAGAAAGAGTGTTTCGGTGCTGGTGTCCCAGATGGCAATGACAAACTGCCCGTTGAGATATTGCAGGCAATCGGTGCCATATTCTTCATATAGATGCAAAATCACTTCCGTGTCGGTAGCGGTGGTGAACCGATGCCCGCGAGCTTCCAGCATCGGACGCAATTCAATATAATTAAAAATTTCGCCGTTGATGACAATCCACATTGTTTTATCTTCATTAGAAATAGGTTGCTGCCCGCCACCCAAATCAATGATGCTCAACCGGGCGCTCCCCAACCCGACATTTTCATCCAGAAAAATGCCAAATTCATCGGGACCCCGATGCCGTAACATTGCCAGCATTTGGCTGATGCCCGATTCTCGGATGGGGAAAAACTGTGTTAAATTAACTGTCCCGACAATTCCGCACATATTTTTATTCCTGAAATCAGACAGGATTAATAGGTTGATTGAAATTCAGCCACAAATTTCACGGATTTTTAATGTCATACCGGAAATTTTCGCAGGAGATTATCCGGTATCCACAACGAAAATCTATGGATTCCCGCGAAAGCGGGAATGACATTGCAACATATTGCGGTAAACTCTGTTTTCTCTCCGGGATAAAAAATTGCTTTTTCATTATTTCAACCCGGTTTTTTTGATTTTGCCTGATGTCGTTTTGGGAAGTTCATCCCGAAATTCCACATATTTGGGAACCATATAATCTTCCATATTGGCGCGACAGTATGCCAGCACTTTGCCGTCGGTCAGGTTTGCGCCATCAACCACCACAAACGCTTTGACGGCTTCGCCCAAAATGGGGTCGGGCACGCCGACCACCGCCGCTTCGACCACGCCGGGCAAGCCGTACAGCACATTTTCCACCTCTTTCGGCGCGACTTTTTCGCCGCGGCTTTTGATGATGTCATCTTTGCGCCCGACAAAATAGAGAAACCCTTCATCATCCATCCGAAACAAATCGCCGGTATAGCAAACGCGCTCGCCGGGAATGGGACCGGGGCGATAGCGCCGGGCGGTCAGTGCTGGGGCTTCCCAATAGCCGCGCATCACGTGTCGCCCGCGCACCACCAACTCGCCGATTTCGCCCGCGCCGAGCCGGTTGCCGTCCTCATCTTCCACCCAAACTTCGGTGTCGGGGATGGCGATTCCCACTGAACCGGGACGGATGTCGAGCTGCTCGGGCGGCAGATAGAGGGTGCGTTTGGTTTCAGTCAATCCGTACATGGAATAAATGGTCGCGTCGGGGAATTTTTCGCGCAGTTCCTGAATGTGGCTCGGCGGGAGTGCGGCGGCGGTGTTGCTGATGTACCGCAGGTGCGATAAATCGTATGGCGACAAATCCATTTGCAGCAGAATGGCGAACATTGTCGGCACGCCGGGAAAACCGGTGACGCGCTCTGCTGCCATTTTTTTCAGGATAGCGGCGGGATAGATGAAACCGCGTTCCAACACCAGTGTGCCGCCAAAACGGAAGGTCATCAGCAATTGGTACAAACCGTAATCGAACGAGAATGGCAGCAGGTTAATGAGAATGTCATCTTCCACATTTTCCAGATATTCAATCACCGAATCGGCAACGAAAACGACGTTGCTGTGGTCGCTCATCACCCCTTTGGGGTCGCCGGTGCTGCCGGAGGTGTAAATGAGACACGCCAAATCGAGGTCAATGTTCACCTGCGGGGGGCGGTCGGTGGGAAAGTCGGTTTGGAGGGCGTCAAACGTGAAAAATCGCGGATTCGCTTCGGCGGCGGCAGATGCCTTTTTGCCGGTGAACACGCAAAATTTCAGCGATGGCGCATCGGCGAGAATGGTCGGGGCGATATTCCGGCTGCGCCCGCCATCGGCAATCAGCGCCGTGGCGCGGGCGTTGTTCAGAATGTACAGCAGTTTATCGGGTTTGGTGGTGTGATTGACCACCACAAACACGCCGCCCGCTTTCAGGGTGGCAAAAACCGCCACGACCGTTTCCACCGAGTTGTTCAGATGGATAGCCACCCGGTCGCCGCGATTGACGCCGTTCGCCCGCAAGGCGTTTGCCATACGGTTGGCGCTCGCTTCGATTTGAGCATAGGTTAGGCGTTGGTCATCGCAAATGAGCGCCAATTTTTCAGGAAATTGTTGAACGCTATGGTGTAAAAAATCTTGCACAAGCATAGAAAATTCCTTTTGCGGGGGATTATGCCGTTTCAGCCTGACGGGTTTGGATGTAATGAGCCAGTTTTTCAACCGAATCAAAATTGTCGGGGGTCAGGTCTTCATCGTTCACCGGGAAACCGAATTTGTCTTCCACGAAGGTGACCAATTCCATAATGCCCACCGAGTCGACGATACCTTCTTCCAAAAATGAGGCATCGTCATCATACCCGAAGCCGTCATCGCTGAATAAAAAATTCTTGGCAATATAATCTTTAATTTGTGTTTTAATGTCCATAAATTTACTGTTCTCCCCTTGATAAAAAGTGATTTGGCTATTTACATTGCCGGCAGTGCCGCAATTAAATGCCAATAATCTGTAGCGATTTTAACCCACGCTTGACGCTGATGCGGTCGTTTTAACCCACTGCCGACAAACAGCAGTAATCTGGGCAATGCGGTAAAAAACAAAATGAGTTTATAGAGCCATACGGCTATCACACCATAGTGTTTGCGAAAAAAATACAGTTTACTTTTGTATAATTGTAAAAACATTTTGGTGGCAACTTGCTGTGTACTTTGCCCTCCATAATGGACAATAACAGCATCGGGAACCCAAAATAGTTTTTTGCCCGCCCGTTGAATGCGATAGCAGAGGTCTATTTCCTCTGAATACATAAAATAGTTTTCGTCCAACACGCCGATTTCATTGAGCGCCGCCCGTTTTACCAGCAAACAAGCCCCCAACACCGAGTCCACGGCGCGGGGTTGGGATGTATTCCACGTATCCATGCGATACACCCCATACGGCGTCAGCGCATCGAGATGCAACAATCGCCAAAATTCCCGTGCCAGTGTCGGCGCAGGATAGCACGACGGCTGCAATGAGTAATCCGGGTTGACCGTTTTGGGACCCACGACGCCGGCTTCAGGATGCGTCTGCAAGAAATGCAACAACGCATCCAATGCACCGGGATGCACTTCTGTGTCCGGGTTCAGCAGCAAAACAGCTTCTCCGCGACTGGCATTGATGGCTTGATTGTTGGCGCGGGCAAACCCCATATTCTCCGAATTTTCAATCAGTTGCACATGTGGAAAATTTTTTACTACCATTTTCGCGCTATCATCGCCGGAAGCATTATCTACTACCCACACATCGAAGATACACTCGGGAGGATATGCGAAAATAGACGTTAAGCACTGCGCCAGCAGGTCACGGGTATTCCAACTAACAATGATTATCGATAAATCCATACGTTACTCTGATTATCATCTGGGCTGCTTTTATGCACTCCGGGCTGCTCCGGGGAACCAACTGTAAAATCAGGCATACGATTTTTCTGCACCCACAAACAATCCTACTGGTAAAACGTTAGTTTTCAGAAGGAAAAGTCTATGAAAATTGTTAGAACAATGGAGAATGATTCAGGTCACGCGGTTATTTTATGATGATGGGAAGATAAATTTGGTGCGGGTTGATAAAAATAGCCCGTGAGTCAATTGAACTGCCGTGAGTATTCCTCGCGGTTACAGTGATTTGTTTGAACCCGGCATTTGCCCATTGCAGCACAATTGCATCGGTGGTGCTCCCCGTATGAAACGTGGAAGCAAGGTCAGTTGCCTGCCATGTGTAGGTTATGGGAATGGTCGCTGTTACCGGCGATACGGCGGCAGAAAAAGTGTAATCGCTCCCTGTCACGCCAACAATGTTCCCGGCAATGGTTACTGTGTCCACCGCTGTATCCCGCGCTGGCGTTACATTCGCCAAAAACCACGGGACTGCGGTGGTGTCCGTTTTAAAGAATGCCATCAATTGAGCCGCTACCTTCGCGCGACCGGCATCAGACGGATGAGTACAATCGTCCGCCATGTAAGATTGCACCCACACGAGTCCATCAGAACGGGGATTCTCACCGTCTGCCCAAAGGTAGGGTCCCCACGCCAAATAAGGGGCAACCACCGCGCCATGGGTCGCATTAAAATTTAACGACGGGTCGCCATTTATTTGTTTTTCGACCATCCACTTTACCGAAAACGCCGATTCGTATGCCGCCGGTTCGGGACTCAAACCAATCCAGTATGTGTAGCTTCGGGTGCGACTGGAAAAATATGCTATTTTGAGATTGGGATATTTGGCGGTTAAGTTTCGGGCGATGGCTTCAAAATCCGACTGAATTGTTTCCGGCTGCTGCGGGAAACTCCATACGCCGGTGCGGGTGTCTTTTACCCATGCTACCTGCACCTGCGCCGGGGTAACGCCCGCGCCATTCAACCGCGTATTGACCACCTGCCACACGGTCGCCGCCGGGTCAGCCCACACATCTGATGTCCGCCCCTCTTGCGCCCCGTTGACAATCACTAAATTTGGATTTATGTCCGGGTCATTCTCCGCCAAATTCATAAAGGTCAAATACTCGCGGGAGGCATTCGACATACCAATGGATATCAACACAATTTTGCCGCCGGCATCCGGTGTTCCCTGATTGTTCAGCGGCGTTATCTGATGAGCCAGCAATAACCCGGCGCTTTCGTGCGCCGGGGGACGAGAGTTGGAGCCGTTGGGATACAACCCTCCCGTAAAACCGGTGGGCGCTCCCTCAAAGCGAATGTATTCGCCCGCACCGAGGTCGTTCAGTGGGGTTGCTACCGGACGGAATTCACGCATGCAGGTACTCTGCGCAAACGCCACTCTTTTTACAAACGGCGAGCTATCTACGGTGGCAAATAATATCAACAAGCCAAATAACACGTTTACCAAACGAACTGTGGTGGTTTTCCTCATTTATCTGCTATGAGCAGCGTGCTTGCACACGCCACACCCTCTCTAATAATTTTCGAACCCGATAGAAAACACCAATAACTTCAAACACAGTGCTTTGACATAGTTTTTGGGTGCGTGTTAAAAAATTATACCCGCAGAACACCGTCAAACCAAATCACAAAGACTGTTTACTCCACCAATTGGTTATAATTTTCTAACTGTTTTCATACACTGTTCCAACGTCATTCCTTTCATTTCCGAGGATAATTGTATAGGTTTAAGGAAAGGATTGACCCGTGAAACCTCCTCAATTAGGTTTGAAAACCTCTTTTGCCACATCCAAAAGCTTAAAAATATCTCGATTAACTTCATTATACAAAGCCATATTATTGGGGCTGCTGCTTCTTGCCGCCACATTGATGCTGCTGGCTCCTACCTCTTTTGCCGATCCCCCCGACCCCGGATTTGCCCTGCAATTTGACGGGGTGAGCGATTATGTGGTGCTCACCAGAACAGATTTACTGATGTCCCCGGCATGGACAAACACCAAAACCGTTGAATTGTGGGTGAAACCAACCGGCACGGCAAGCTGTTCCACACACCTCCTCCCCTCGCAATGCACTATGGCAAGTATAGATGCCATTTTCGGTGATTTTGCCCGCTGGTGGGGTATCTCACGCGGAACAATCAATGGGGAAGATAAAATCTGGGTATGGAATTGGGGACCCGAAGGTGACCGGCACATCGGATTTGATTACACGGTGGGAGAATGGATACACATTGCGTTGGTTCACAGCAACGGCATTTTGTATGCCTACAAAAATGGGGTTGAAGTGGGGCACGTTACCAGCGGACCCACCGTTCAACCCGGGGTGGGCGGCGTATCCAACAATCCGGTTTTGTACATAGGCGGGATGATTAAAGATGCTGACGATATTTGGACGTTTGAAGGCGCTATTGACGAAGTGCGCATCTGGAACACGGCGCGAACGCCAGCAGAATTGGTAGCAAATATGAACCATTCTTTAACCGGCAGTGAACCCGGTTTGGCGGCATATTACCAAATGTCCGATGGCTCCGGCACAAGTTTAACCGATGATAGCGGACACGGTTGGACGGGCACCCTCCATGATGGCGGACGGGGAGGCGTCCCTGCCGACGGACCCATTCAGTGGGTTCCATCCGGCGCATTTTCCGCCCCCGAACCAAATTTACCTCCGACGGCAGACAGTCAATCGGTGACCACCGCGGAAGATACCGCCGTGGCAATTACCCTCACCGGCACAGACCCCAACAGCGACACCATTACCATGACGGTCGTTTCGCCACCGGCGCACGGCATATTGGGTGGAGCCGTTCCCAATGTGATATACACTCCCACGGTCAATTTTAATGGGACCGACGCTTTTTCGTATGTCGCCAGTGACGGGCAAGCCACATCGCAACCGGCAACTGCCACTATTACGATAACGCCTCAAAATGATTCGCCGGTGGCGGTGGACGATACCGCCATTGCGGTAGTGAATTCAACCGTTTCCATCCCTGTGCTGAATAACGATTTGGATGTTGATGGTGATTCGCTGACGGTTGTGGCAATCGGCAATGCCCAACATGGCACGGCAACCAGTGATGGCACAACGGTGGTATTTACCCCCACCACAGCTTTCATCGGCACCGATTCATTCACATACACCATCAATGATGGCTATACCGGCACGATGCAGTTTGGCACGGTCACAGACACGGCAAGAGTCACCGTAACGGTATTGGCGGAAAATTCACCGCCGATTGCCGTGGATGACACTGCTCAAACAGATTTGAATACCCCTGTGGAAATCAGTGTGTTAGCTAACGATAGCGACCCCGAAGGGGGTACACTCACAATTTCGCAGGTAGGATCTGCTGCCAACGGGGTCATCACAAATAACAACACCAGCATCACTTATACCCCCAACACCGGGTTCACGGGAACGAACGTATTCACATATCAAATTTTTGATGGCGCTACCGGATACGATACCGCAGCAGTGACCGTAACCGTCTCACCGCCAAACACCCCCCCCACTGCCGTGGACGATTTGGCATATACCAATCCCGATACCGCATTGACCGTTGATGTATTGAGCAACGACTCCGACCCCGATGGCGACCCGTTGACCATCACCGCGGTTGGTGCGCCGATAAACGGCGTCACCATCCAAAACGGCAGCATCATCACCTACACCCCAAACATCAGCTTCGCCGGCATAGATGTGTTCAGTTACACCATCGCCGATAATCGTTCGGGAACAGATACCGGCGTGGTGACGGTTACGGTGGGTGCGGGAACTGCGCTCCGTTTTGATGGTGTCAGCGATCTCGTTCAACTGTATCAAACCGGAAGCATGATGGCATCCACATGGGTAACCACCAAAACCGTCGAATTGTGGCTGAACCCAACCGGCACGGCAAATTGTACTGTGGCAACCTCCCTGTGCAGTGTGAACCAAATTGATAACATTTTTGGCGACAGACCGCGTTCATGGGGAATTTCACGGGGGACAATCGGCGGCGAAGATAAGCTTTGGGTGTGGAATAATGACGGTAGCATTGACCAAATAGGTATTGATTATACTGTCGGCGAATGGGCTTACATTGCGCTGGTTCACGGTAACGGCATGTTGCGGGCGTATAAAAATGGTGCAGAAGTGGGCAGCGTTCCCAGTGGGGCTACGGTTGGCGGAAGCACGCTGTATCTGGGGGGCATCATTAATAGTGTTGACCGCAACTGGACTTTTGATGGTGAGATTGACGAAGTTCGCGTATGGAATACGGCGCGCTCACAAAGTGAATTACTTGCCAATATGATGCAACCGTTAGCCGGCAGCAGCCCCGATTTGGCGGCATATTACCAAATGTCCGACGGCAACGGTACAAGTTTAACCGATGACAGCGGCAACGGCTGGACGGGAACCCTCCATGATGGCGGGTCTGGCGTTCCCGCCGATGGCGCAATCCAATGGGTTCCATCCGGCGCATTTAGGCTTACCATTACCAACGTCGCGCCGGTAGCGCAAAACGATACCACCACCACCGCCCGCAACACACCGGTATCCATCAACGTTTTGCAAAACGACACGGATGCCGATAACGACCCGCTGGTGGTCACAGCGCTCGGCACGGCGGCAAACGGCACAATCTCCACCGATGGGAGCACCGTTGTTTACACGCCAACGCACGACTTCGCTGGTAACGATGTGTTTTCATACACCATCGCCGATAATTTTGGGCATACCGATACCGCCAACGTGACAGTTACAGTGGCAGCCAGTGACAGCAGCAACCATTTGATATTCCTGCCGCTGGTTGTGCGATAAACATTAGCAGCATAAACTATGGGGTACGATGAATGATCCATCGTACCCCATATTATTGTCCCGCAATCTCGATTGTCGCTACTGCCCTGCGCCGACACCTTCCGTCTGCTGTGCTTCGGTGCGATTGAGTATCTGCTCCAGCGCGACCAAACCACCCAAAAATAACCACGATAAAATGGTTATCCGAAAACCGGTAAACCCGACATTATAGAAAAATCCAATAACCCAATCGCCAAATGCCGCCGAAGCCAGCGTGCCGATTGTGCCGCCCAATGCCGCATACACATAGGCTTCTGCAAAGCCGCCGGTGGGCACACGCTTTTTCAATTGCCACCCCAGCCATCCCACTGATGCAAAAAACCATAAAAACGCCCCAAGTCCCAAAATACCGGCTTGAGCAAATAAATCAATGTATTGATTATGCGAAAAATAGAAAACAGAATAGCCCCGAATGGGAAACAGCGGGGTGTACCACCGATAATTTGCCGGACCCAGCCCTAAAATCGGGTTGATTTTTGTAATTTTAAGAATGAGCGCCCAGGCTTCAACGCGCGTGCTATAGCTATAGGCATCAGATGCAATCAATCGGTTACCGATAAACCATGCCGGGATTGCGCCAAATGGTGATAAAATTAGCGCTTGCTTCCAATAGCGAAATCCAAACACTGCTGCCAGCGTTACAAATGCCGGAACCCATCCCGACTTCCAATCGCCTTGAATCACATATCCCACATACAAAATTCCCAGCGTTAAAACGCCCAATGCCGCCCGCAAAATCCAGTGTAGTTTTCGGTTGAATGTTGCTTGGCTGACGGCAAATGCCATCCCCCAAACCCAAAATAAACTGCCCGTATTGGTGATATTAAATACCCGCCCCATAATATGATTTATGCCCGGAGTCAATCGCCCCACAATATAAATGGCAACAATCACCAGAAAAAACCATGTTATCCGTTCCAGCGATTTTATATCGCGAATCTGATGTGCCGTCAGCAAAAACCCACCCGCCGACAAAATAAATATTGTCAGGCTGCCCAACTGGGTCGCCATTGGCGCAGATTGCGCAAACACATACCACGGCACCTGCCCCATCGCAAACGCCAAAATCACAATGGCAATAAACACAAACAGCGGACGAATGGTAATAGATGGCACAAGCCTTAAATCACGCCGCAGAATCATATCCAAAATCCAAACACCCAGCAATAGCGTCACCAAAAGCACGGTGGCATTGATGCCGCTGCGCCCATTATACGGTATCAATCCCGACCAAATTACAACGATAATCGCCCATGTTGGATATTTAATCAGCAAAAATACGGTTACAATACCAACCAGCAATATCAGCGGCAGCAGATAGAGCAGGGGTTGACCCGATACCGCAAACGCCCATAATCCGCTAAATACAACCGCTATCAAAATAATGATATACCGCATTTTGCCGCGAAGAATCCGGGTAACCCATTGGCGGGGAGCGCCCAAAATGGTATCATTGATGAGGGTGTCAATTGAATACAAAAGGTGAATCATAGCTAAAATATGCCTTTGCCAACTGTCGGCGGCAGAGAAACCGGTGTCGCGCAGGGCAACCCGCAAGAATCAATCGGTATCATGATGATGCCCGATTCGTTCGATTAAATCAAAATAGCGGGGTAAAATTACGCCCCAATCATATTTTTTCTGCACCAAACAAAACGCATTGCTTGCCAATTGCTCTCGCAGCTTTCCATCGGTCAGCAATCGGATGACCGTTTCGGCGAAAGCTTGCGGCTCGTCGGCAATCAACAAATCCGCTTCCGCATGCGCGCCGATACCCTCCGCACCCTTTGATGTCGCCACGACGGGCGTTTTTAGCGCCATCGCTTCCAGAATTTTTAGCCGTGTGCCCCCGCCGGTGTGCAACGGAACAATGCTTGCCCACGACCGGGCAACCAGCGGGCGAATATCATCAACAAACCCGGTGAGCGTCACATTTTTCGCCGCCGGTAACGGACGATGCCCATGATGCCCGGTAATGGTCAAATGGGCATCGGGAATTTGCGTCTGAATGAGCGGCAACACTTCACCCAAAAACCATACCATCGCTTGATAGTTTGGCGAATAGCTGAACGCGCCGATGAATATCAACGTGTTTGGGTGCGGCTTTTCGTGAACAGTGCCGTAACTCGCCAAATCGACGCCGTTTGGTATCACTGTAATCGGGCAAATATCACCCACCGTCTTAATGAGCAATTGCCGTTCTTGGTTGGAAACAACGGTACATGCGGCAAAACGATGCAGCAGGGTTCGCACATACCGGCGATGCTTTGCCCACGTTAATCCGTAGCGCAGACGGGTGAGCAGCGATGTCGCACGGGTAAATTGCTCAACCAGCACCCCAACTTCCAATTCCTCAAATATCGCCGGTATACCCTGAAAATAAGGGCTATACATTGCCATATCAATTTGAGAAGCAATAATCAGCGCGATGGATTCAGTTGCGAGAATAGTTTCAATCCGGCGCGCCATCTCCGGCGAAAATGTATCAACCACCGAACGGGGTTTTACACTGAACATTCCCAGACGAGCGCGCCAGCCGTGCGGGTCAAACGGTTTCCACTGAACCGTATGCACCGCCCGGCAACTTTCCTGCAAACCGGCAATGTCCGGTTCGTCATCTGCCGCTTCGGTGAAACTCAGCAGGGTGATGTCGTGCTGTGCGCCCAGCCCGCGCAGCAAATTGTAGATTCGCAATTTTGACCCGTTTCCGGGTGGATATGGAAACCATCGCGACAAAAATAGAATGCGCATACCGTGTCCTTTTACCGTGAGGGCATTTGTCCCCACCGGTGGCGCAAAAAATCAACCATCCCCCGCCACATAGCGTTTCGATGCGCGCGCATAGATTTCCATTTGGGTTTGAATGTCCAGCTTGCCAGCGTGCGCCCAATTTGCGCCCATGCCATCGCCCGCACACCAAACGGGGCGCGATGTTTTGCCAGCAATAGCAAATGGTTGCGGGTGCTGTAATATGTCACCGACGGTTTGGGCTGATAATCGCGCTGAACCCCTTTATGCCATAGTTTCGCCGCCGGCACATTCCAAATCTGCCATCCGGCTTCGGTGGCGTGCACGCACCATTCGGTTTCTTCCCAATAGTAAAAAAACCGTTCATCAATCATTCCCACTTGCTCGATAACCGCTCGGCGCACCAGAATCGCGCACCCGGAAATCCAATCGACTCGATGCGGTGCGGGAAACTGTCCCGTGTCGGGATTGTTTTGGGCGATGTGCGCGCCTTCCCAAAAACGGTTCAGCGTGCCGCCGGCGGATTGAATGACGGTTGGCTCGTTGTGATGATACACCATCGGTCCCACAATACCCACCTGTGGCGAATTCTCTCCCACCGCGACCAGTTTTTCCAAACAATCCGGGGCGAGAATGGTGTCTTCATTCAACACGAACACCCAATCGGCATTTTGTGCCACTGCCGCGCGGATACCGACATTATTGTTACCGGCGTACCCCAAATTCTCTTGCAGTTCAATGATTTCGACCGCCGGAAACAGTTGGCGGATTGCGGGGACCGACCCATCGGTAGAGGCATTATCCAGCACGATAATGTGGTGATTCTCATAGGTGCTTTTCCCCAACGATGCCAAACATGCCAACGTGTCGTCGCGGCGGTTGGTATTCAAAATGACGGTAATCACATACGGGTACGGCATTAAAATCAGTCCTTTATGATGGCAGCCATGCTTTGGGGAAGTTTTTCATAATTTCTATGCCCTCAAATTCCGAGCTGGAACGCGCGCCATGATTTTTTACCCACCGCGCCATTTTTGCCAACCCGTCATCCAACGATGTCGCCGGCGTTTCGCCAAATATTGCGCGGATTTTTTCGTGAGAAGAATAGGCGCTCAACACTTCATTTCGCGCCGGTTTGTAAACGATGGTCGGGTCAACCCCCATGGCGGCGGCGACGGCTTCGGCGAGACGATTGACGCTGTATGGTTGGTCGGCGCCCACATTGAACACTTGATTCTTTGCCGCCGGGGTGGTAATGGATGCGGCAATCAACGGAGCAATATCGCCGATATAGCTGAATGCCCGCGTTTGGGTGCCATTGCCAAAAACGGTCATCGGTTTGCCCTGCAAAATTTGGTTCATAAAAATGCCCACCACATTGCGATATTTGTCGCCGATATTTTGCCGTTCGCCGTAAACATTATGCGGGCGGCAGATAACATAAACCAATCCGAACATCACTCTGGAAATGACCAGTTACTGCTCAACTGCAAATTTTGCAATGCCATACGAGTCTTCCGGGTGCGGCAGTGT
>CAYZQQ010000007.1:0-23358 GCA_964480075.1 uncultured Anaerolineaceae bacterium | reverse complement strand
ATCACGAATCACGAATCACGAATCACAAATCACAAATCACGAATCACGAATCACGAATCACGAATCACGAATCACGAATCACGAAAGCATAAACCGTTATGAAAAAGAAAGCAAAACAATCCCAACCGAAATTTTACCTGCTCACCCTCGGCTGCCCCAAAAACACAGTGGACTCCGACGGAATGAGCGACCTGCTGCTGGATGCGCGCTACCGCCCCACCGATGACCCCGCCGCCGCCGATGTGCTGCTGGTGAACACCTGCGGATTCCTGCAAGCCGCCAAAACCGAATCCATCGGGATGCTGCAAGAATTGGCGGCGAACAAACGGCGCGGGCAATTGCTCATCGCCGCGGGGTGTATGGCACAGCGGTTCGGCGAGCAGATTGCGCGCGAAGTGGACGGGCTGGACGGTGTCATCGGCACGCGCTCATGGGCGGATATTGTGCCGTTCATCCAACAACTGCGCGATTCGCGGCGCACACGCCGCCAGCCGCTCTACCATTTACCCGAAACGGGCGACACGCCGGTGGACACCATCGCCCTGCAACGGACGATGAGTCTGAATCAGTCCAGCGCATATCTGAAAATCAGCGACGGCTGTTCCGCCCCGTGTGCCTTCTGCACCATTCCCAGTTTTAAAGGGTTGAACCGCAGCCGCCCGCGCGAGTTGATTTTGCAAGAGGCGCAACGGCTGGTGGAAAACGCCGTGCGCGAAATTATCATCATCGCGCAGGATACCACCGCGTATGGGCGCGACCGCGGCGAGCCGGACGGGCTGCCGTCGCTGCTGGAAGATATTGTCCGCACCGTGCCCGAATCGACATGGCTGCGGCTGATGTACGCCTATCCCGGACATGCCGGCAACCGTCTACTGGATGTGATGGCGGCGCATCCGCAAATTTTGCCGTACATTGATATGCCGCTGCAACACGGACATCCCGATACCCTGCGGCGAATGAATCGCCCGCACAATGTGGAAAAAACGCTGCGCTGGATTGAACGCTTCCGCGAGCAAATGCCCGGCGCGGCGTTCCGCACCACTTTCATCGTGGGTTACCCCGGCGAAACCGAAACCGAGTTTCAGGGCTTGCTCGATTTCATCAGCGCGGCGCAATTCGACCGGGTGGGGGCGTTCACCTTTTCGCCCGAACCGGGCACACCTGCTTTCGACCTGCCCGACCAAATTGACCCCGAAACGCAATCGGCGCGGTGGGAACGGCTGATGGCGCTGCAACAGCCCATTTCGCTGGCGCGGAATCAATCGCTGGTGGGGCAAACGCTCGATGTGCTGGTAGAAGGTGTCGGCGACGGGGTGAGCATCACCCGCAGCTACCGCGATGCGCCCGAAATTGACGGCTATGTCATCATCGAAGAGGAATTGGAGCCGGGCACGGTGCGCCCGGCGCTCATCACTGGCGCGATGGAATATGATTTGCTCGCCGTGCCCGCCGACCACCCGCTGATGGTGGGATGACCATGGATTTATTTGACCATCACCGCCACGAAACAATTGAAAAATCTGCCCCGCTGGCAGCGCGGATGCGACCCCGCACGCTCAATGAATTTGTGGGGCAGGCGCATATTGTGGGACGCGGGCGATTGCTGCGGCGTGCCATTCAAGCCGACCAACTGAGTAGTTTGATTTTTTATGGTCCCCCCGGCACCGGCAAAACCACGCTGGCACGCATCATCGCCAATACCACCCATGCAAATTTCATCGCGCTGAACGCGGTTCTTTCCGGCGTAAAAAATATCCGCGAAGCGATTGCGGCGGCACAGGAAAAAATGGGTATGTTCGGACAGCGCACCATTCTTTTTGTGGATGAAGTTCACCGTTTCAACAAAGCCCAGCAGGATGCGCTGCTGCCGCACGTTGAAAACGGTACGGTCATTCTCATCGGCGCCACCACCGAAAATCCGTATTTTGAAGTGAACAAAGCGTTGGTGTCCCGCTCTCGCATTTTTGAACTGACGCCGCTGACGGATGATGATTTGCGAGCAATTGTGCGGCAGGCGCTGGCGGATGACGACCGGGGATACGGTAAATTGACGGTGTCCATCAGCGATGAAGCCATATCGCATTTGATAAATGTTGCCAACGGCGATGCGCGCGGCGCGCTCAACGCGCTGGAATTGGCGGTGGAAACCACTCCGCCCGCCACAGATGGCATCATTCACATCACCACCGAAATTGCCGAAGAATCCATCCAAAAACGGGCAGTGCTGTATGATAAAGACGGCGACGCGCATTTTGATGTGATTTCGGCGTTCATCAAAAGTGTGCGCGGCTCCGATGCCGATGCCGCCCTCTATTGGCTGGCAAAAATGATTTACGCCGGAGAAGACCCGCGCTTCATTTTCCGGCGAATGCTCATTCTGGCAAGTGAAGATGTCGGGCTGGCAGACCCGAATGCGCTGCAAGTGGTGGTTTCGGCGGCGCAGGCGTTTGAGTATGTTGGGCTGCCGGAAGGGCGATTTCATCTGACGCAAGCGTGTCTTTATTTGGCAACCGCGCCGAAAAGCAATTCCACGCTCGGTTTTTTTGATGCGCTGGCGGCGGTGGAAAAAGAACGTGAGGCGGACGTGCCGAATCATTTAAAGGATGGCAATCGGGATGCCGAAGATTTTGGACACGGCGCGGGGTATCTGTACCCGCACGCATACCGCGACCATTGGGTGGCACAGCAATATTTGCCCGACAGTTTGCAGGGGCGCGGGTTTTATCAGCCGAGCACACAGGGGTACGAATCGCAGATTCACACGCAGGTGATGCAACGGCGAGAGGCGCAACTGGCGGCGATGCTTGATACGGACGACCCGTGGACATGGGCGGCAACGCGCGGCGACCATGCTCCCAAAGCGCAAAATCGCTGGTTGCAGCGAACCCTCAGCACGGTGGGGGCGCAGCTCGCGGCACAGCGCGACAAATTATTCGCGCTGGCGCAGCTCCCGCGACACGCGCTGGTGCTGGATGCAAACGCGGGCACAGGATTGCTTTTGTGGGAAGCGGTGCGGCGCGTGCCGGTCGGCGGGGTGTGGGCGCTCGCCGGAGATGAGCGCACGGTGCAGGCATTGCAGCGGCAGGCGGAAAATCTGGATGCGCTCAATCGCCCCAACATTGTGGTCGGTTCGACGCTAAAATTGGCGGATGCGCTTTCAGCAGAACCGGATATCCGGTTTGAAGCCATCATTGGGCGCAACACACTGACCCGTATTTCTGCCAAAGCCGATGCGCTGGCGCAGATGCGCCACTTTTTGGCAGCCGGCGGACGGCTGGCGCTGACAGAAAGTATTCCGCGCCACACGCAACGGCTGTACGCGCTGCTTGATGCGTCGGCGGTGAACCCCGCCCTGTGGAAACGAATCGTTGCGGCGGAAGAAGCTATTTATGCGGATGAAACGGACCCGATGGTCAATTGGGATGCGGCAAAGCTGGCGGCAATGGCAGAGCAAGCGGGATTCGAGGCTGTGCAGGTGATGGAATCGCCGCAAACAGCAGAATTTTTCGTTGGCGAGCAACACATTTCGCGCTGGTTTGATGATGCGCCCGCCGGAAGCCGCCCATCGTATGCGCAATGCCTGCAACAGATGCTCTCGGCGGCGGAGGTGGTGCAGGTGCGTGCTATGTTCGAGCGACAGTTGCTCAATCAGCAAATCTTATGGCACAGCGTCACCCTATTTTTGCTGGCAATTGCACCGGCGTGATGGCGAAATGTGGGATGACCTTTAATTTCTACCGGAACTTCGCGCGCGATTTCCCCGTTTGGGCAGAAATCGAGCAAATCGGTCACGATGGGGTTTTTCTGACCGGTTGATCCAATATTTCCCGAATTTTTCTCCCCAGGTCCAATGGTGAAAATGGTTTTTGGATGAAGGCAATATCCTCATCCAAAATTTGATGATGCACGATGACGTTTTCGGTATAGCCGGACATATACAGTACATGGATGTCCGGCATTTTTTCTTGCAGCGCGGTTGCCAAATTGCGCCCATTTAATTCGCCGGGCATAACAACATCGGTCAGCAGCAAATCAATCGGGGTGTCATTGGTTTCCATCAGCGCGAATGCCTCATCGCCACTGCGGGTATTCAGTACCGTGTATCCCAATTCGGTCAGCAGGGTGTGCGTCAGGTCGCGCACCAACGGTTCATCTTCCACCAGCAAAATTATCTCTGTGCCACGCAGAGAAAACAGTTCGGCGGTGGGCGATTATTCCCGGTGCGTCGCGTTGCCCGACAACGGCTCACCTGGAAAATAGATTTTGAAGGTTGTCCCTTTCCTCATTTCACTGTATACCCAAATGTGCCCGTTGCTTTGTTTTACAATGCCATGCACCGTTGCCAAGCCCAGTCCGGTGCCTTTGCCCACATCTTTGGTCGTAAAAAACGGTTCAAAAATGTGTTCCAGCGTTTCGGGGGGAATGCCGTCGCCCGTATCGCTGATAGCCAGCAACACATAATCGCCGGGGGTCACTTCGGCATGGCGGCGGGCATACGTTTCGTCAAGCTGAATATTTGTGGTTTCAATGGTTAATTTGCCGCCGGAAGGCATTGCGTCGCGGGCGTTCACGGCGAGATTCATAATGATTTGTTCGACGTGTCCGGGGTCAATTTTGATGGTCGCCAAATCATCATCCAAAAACGTAGACAGCTCAATCGTTTCGCCGATAAGTCGTTGTAGCATTTTCTTTATATTATTGATGCTGTCATTTAAATTCCATGAGCGCGGTTGAATAATTTGCTGTCGGCTGAACGCGAGCAATTGCCGCACCAACCCGGCAGCGCGGTCGGTGGCTTTTTTTATTTCGATAAGGTCATGGATTGCTTCCCCGTCCGGCGGTAGTTGCGGTTCCAACAGCCCCGCATAGCCCATCATTGCCGTGAGCAGGTTGTTAAAATCGTGAGCCACGCCGCCAGCCAGCCGTCCCACGGCTTCCATTTTTTGTGATTGGCGCAGTTGTTCCGTCAATTGCCGCCGCGCGGTAATATCAGAAATAATGGACAATACGCCCTCTTCTCCGCGGAACGTGATGGGATGCCCGCTGGTTTCGGCGTAAATAATACTGCCATCCAAACAAATAATTCTAACCTCAGAAATAGACAACGGAATTTTATGCACCATTAAATTATGAATGCGTTGCGCAATCAGCGCCCGGTCGTCGGGATGGACAAAATCCAGCAATTGCAAATCTATAACGTCATCAAAAGAAGTTGCTCCCACCAATTTTAACCCCGCCGGATTGGTATATTTTATTTTTCCGCCCACATGCACCACCACAGTTTGTGGTAAAAATTCTATCAATTGGCGGTATCGCTCTTCACTTTCCGCCAGTGCATATTGCATCTGTTTATTTGCGGTGATGTCGTAAATGTAGCCTTGAATTGCCGGTGCGCCTTCATGAATAATGGATTGCCCCAAAACCAGCGCATCAATTATAGTCCCGTCTTTGCGATACATTTTTTCTTCCATCGCCTCAACGCGGATATTGTTCCCCTGCATTAACTTGCCCAGCCGGCGCTTTGCCATTTCTTTAAAATCGGGATGAATGAATGCCAACATTGGTTTGCCAACCAGCTCGTCTATCGTGTACCCCATCATTTCTGCCAAGGTAGGATTAGCATACGCGATTTTCCCCTCGCGCAGAATGACAATGCCAATTGGCGAATTGTCAATTAAGTTGCGGTATTTTTGCTCGCTCTCGCGCAGTTGTATCTCGATAGTTTCTCGCTCGGTGATGTCTTGCGCAGTGCCGAACATGCGCATGGGATTGCCCATATCGTCAAAAGACATTTCGCCGATTTCTTGAACGATGCATATTGAACCGTCGACGCGCACCACACGATGTTTGACGCGGAACGGCACAGCCGGGTCTTCCAGAGAACGATTGACCGCTGCGGTTACCGAATCACGGTCATCAGGATGCACAAAATTCAAAAATCGTTCGTAAGTGGCAATTCCATCCTGTGGTTTCAGCCCAAAAATCCGGTAGACTTCATCGGTCCATATCAACTCATTGGTAACCATATTCCAATCCCAATTGCCAAGATGAGCTATTTGCTGGGCTTTCATCAAATTATCTCGCAGTTGAGCGGCAGCGCGCTCCGTCTCAACTTGTTCGGTGATATTGGTCGTGGATACAAATATTTTATTCCATGTGTGTTCTGCCCCGGGTGCGAGATTCACAGCTACGGTCACATGGACGGGCGTGCCATTCAATGTGTAAACGGTTGAGTTTATTGAAAATTCTGTTGCGCCGTTAATGAGTGCCAAAATTTCTTCTTTAAGAGACCGGTTTGCTTCTGCACCAAATATTTTTGGCAATCCTGCCAGCAAATCAACTTTTTTTTCGGCTTTATGTAAGTGCAGGGTAGATTGATTCACATCCAGCACTTTGACCATCCCCGCTAATTTTTCTACTTCTGCCGGATATTCGTCAAAATACGTCTCAAAATCTATAATGCCTTCCGCGCGAAGGCGGTCAATGTATACTTTACCCGCCGAAAAATCTTCTTCCCACAGCGGAACGGGCGATTGCTCAAACAGCAAATGATACCGGTTTTTGCTTTCGTGCAGCTTTTGCTCGGTTCGTTTTTGCTCGGTAATGTCATCTATCGCCCCATACAGTTGGGCAACATGCCCTGCCGCATCAAATGTGGGGATGGTGATAGCACGCACCCACCGGGGGGTACCATCAGCGTGAATAACGCGATATTTTATGTCGACTGCTTCGCCGCTGTGCTGGCGACCAATCGAAGCCATGACCTTCTCTTTATCGTCGGGATGAACAATTTTCAGCCAGTCATCAACGGATTTCAGATATCCGCGAGGATAGCCGGTCAATGAATTTTCGGATGCGGATGAATAGACGGTTATTTCACGGTTGTTCTCAAGGCGAGAACTCCAAATATATTGGGGAACAGCGTTCAAAATATCGCGGAAAAAATCCCGCTCTGCCGTCATATTTTTAGCACGGCGGCGCAATCGAGTGAATTGCCAAGCTATAACAGCACCAGAAATTCCGCCCAACAGCGAGGGGACAATAAATCCGATGGGGGTAAGGAGTGGTGTGCCAAAAATTAATTTTTGGCACGTGGCAAAAATATTCAATATGACAGCGCCGGCGACAAATCCGCCGGCAATTACCGGCATTGTTTTGAAAGATTTTTTTTTCATACGGAACACCTGTTAAAAACGAAAAACGTGGTATCTTTTCAAAATGCAGGGGCAGACCGGTGTATTCGCCCCTACTCAAATTATTGGGTCTTTGGGAATTCAGGGGGTTTGTCATTGCGAGGCGTGTTTTTTGCGCCGAAGCAATCTCCGGTTACGCTCACGGAGATTGCTTCGTTTCGCTCGCAATGACATTTTACAAATCCCCCCTAAATTCCGATTGAACCATTATTGATGACAAAATAAAAATTATGGCGCTGTTGGTGAAAATCCCGAATTTCGAGTTTTCCCCATCCCCCAAAATTGGGGGGGAGATAAAAAGGGTGAGCGAGGAGGGATGGGGAATATCCAAAATTGTACGTTTTAACAAAAATTCCAATGGTTTCAATTCTGTCAAACTTCAAACTGCGTAAGGTAATTAAAGTATACCATGAAAATCTCACAATATGTTTTTTTGCCGAGATATTGTCAGAACAATGCGCAACCAGATGCCCCGCTAAAAAATCTTGCTTTCCAGCGTAACGGCGTGTAAAATACCTATGAAGTTACCATTCGTCAACAGAGGTTTGCATTGATAAAACCGTTTCAAATTCAAAATATTCGTTTAGTGGCTAAATTACAAAAACAAGGCTCGGCACTTGATATGGAAGAACGTTTGTTACATCCGCGTTCTCCACTCCGTTCTGCGCTTCTCTCAAATTTATTTCCTGCTATGCCCGGTGTGGCAACATACGTGTTAAATTCTGAAGGTGAAAAAGGACTGCACCAAGGGTTGGTGCAAGCTCGTATTCGCCCCGGACGACCGGAACAAGAGGTAGCATTTCTGTCGCCGGCGCTGGAAAATGGCAACGGTGGACATGCCATGTGGCAACGATTGCTGAACCATTTGTCGGTTAAAGCCAGCGAGTTGGGGCATCAGCGAATTTATGCCCGGCTCACCGCAGATAGCGAAGAGGTTCGTATCTTTCACAATGTGGGATTTTCCCCATACGCCGAAGAACGAATCTTCCGGCTTGATGCGGAATTATATCCCGACAACCTGCAAAACAAACTCGGCTTGCGACGGCAGACCACTGCCGACAGTTGGAGCGTCCAGCGGCTGTACACCGCCGTTACCCCGCATACCGTGCAGGTTGCCGAGGGGTTGGCGCAAGGGCAATGGCAAATTAACAATTACCCGCTGGCAGACCAGGGGCATCGTTACGGGCTGATATGGGAAAATCGCGGCGAGATTCTCGCTGTGCTGAACATTCATTCGGGTACAGCGGGGCATTGGATGCGCATTATGATTCATCCCGATATTGATGATGAAGCCACCAATCTCATCTTGGGTGGCTTGAGCCTGCTAAAAAATCCCCATAAAAAACCGGTTTATTGCAGCTTGCGAACCTATCAATCTGAGCTGGCGGCATATCTTTTTACTTGCAGTTTCCGCGAATTTGCCAGCCAGCAAATTCTGGTCAAACACATCACCGTCCGCGCCAAAGATTCTCTCTCACGGCTATTACCGGCATTTGAGCCATCTGTCGAAGCCAAACATGCCACACCCATGATGCAGGCGCAAACACCGTTACCGAAAACCAACAAAAATCAGTAACAAGCACAGTTTCTATGGCACAAATTACCAGCGACCTTGACGCACTGATGGATGTCTTCCCGTCATTCATCCGCCAGCCATTAAAAGAACAAACAAATTTAGATGACCTCATCGAAGTGGTGATGGACTTGGGACGTCGTCCCAAAGCCTATTTTGCCACTACAGAAATCATTTTGTCTGAAACGCCCGTCACCCCTGCCGATATTGACGGGGTAGTGTCGCATATTGGCGAATTTATGGGCGATAATCGCGCCGGAATTGAGCGCACCCTGCATCGAATTTCCGCCATTCGCAACCGGCGCGGAGACATTATCGGGTTGACATGCCGCGTGGGTCGCGCCGTGTATGGTACCATCGACATTGTGCAGGATTTGCTGGAAACCGAAAAGAGCGTGCTATTGCTCGGACGTCCCGGCGTGGGCAAAACCACGCTACTCCGCGAAGCCGCTCGTATTCTTGCCGAACGCAAGCGGGTCATTGTGGTGGATACTTCCAACGAAATCGCCGGGGATGGCGATATTCCCCATCCCGCCATTGGCAAAGCGCGGCGCATGCAAGTTCCGCAGCCCGAATTGCAGCATCAGGTAATGATTGAAGCGGTGGAAAATCATACCCCGGAGGTCATCATCATTGATGAAATCGGGCGGCTGGCAGAAGCCGAAGCCGCGCGTACCATCGCCGAACGCGGGGTACAGCTCATCGGCACGGCGCACGGCAGAACGCTCGATAACCTGCTGGTCAATCCCACCCTCGCCGATTTGGTCGGCGGCATTGACAGCGTCACCCTCTCGGACGAAGAAGCCCGCCGCCGCAACACCCAAAAAAGCGTGCTTGAACGCCGCTCGCCGCCCACGTTTGATATTCTGGTCGAAATTCAAGACCGCCATCAGCTCGCAGTGCATCACGATGTGGCGCGGTCAGTGGATGATTTATTGCGCGGACGCCTCATTCAGCCGGAAATTCGCACCCGCGACGCGCAGGGACGGGTAAATATTGAACCGGCAAAAAGCGCCAGCAAACCTCATCTGCTAAAAAAACAGCATTCGGAATCACGCGACCCCGGCGCTGCCGATACCCGCCCGCAGTCGACCGCCGCTCAGATGTCCGTCATATCAGAATGGGAATCCGGCGCAAATGATAAAGAATTTACACCGGAAACGGATGAAAAAAATCAGTTGTCGCGCAAGCAAATTTATGTGTATGGCGTCAATAAAACCCGTCTGCGAGAGGCGGCAAACGCGCTGCATGTCCCCATAGAGATTGTGCCCCAATTACCGGACGCCGATGTGGTCATCACCTTGAAAAGCCATTACCGCAAACATCCGCAACCTGTGGTTGAAGCAGAGGAGCGGCGCATTCCACTGTATATTTTGCGGGCAAACACCATCCATCAAGTTGAAAAATGCCTCATCGATATTTTTCAGCTATCACTGGCAGACACCGACACGCTCTCGGTTGCTATCCGCGAAACGCAAGAAGCCATTCGACGGGTATTGCGTGGTGAAAAAAGTATTGAACTCGCCCCGCAAGAGGCGTTTATCCGCCGCAAACAGCACAGAATGGCGCGACAATCAAACCTTATTTCGCAAAGTCGCGGCAAAGACCCCAAACGTCGGGTAAAAATATACCGGGTGTCAAATTAGTGATCCTTAAAGTTTGAACCCATAAACCTTTAACTTCGACCCCTGAAACCCTATGACAAAATTCATCACATTTGAAGGACCCGAAGGCGCCGGAAAAAGTACACAGATACACCGGTTGGCTGATTATTTGGTACAGCACGGCTTTGCGGTGCATGCTACCCGCGAACCGGGTGGCACCGCCATTGGCGACCAAATTCGCACGGTATTGCACGATGTGCAAAACACGGAAATGGACGCTGTTGCCGAAATTTTGCTCTATTCCGCCAGCCGGGCGCAACTTGTCGCGCAGGTTATCAAACCGATGCTGGCAGCAGGTACGATGGTATTGTGCGACCGGTTTGCCGACAGCACGTTCGCGTATCAGGGCTACGGGCGGGGGCTGGATATGGAAATGTTGAAACAGATTACCGCATTTGCCACTCGCTCGCTCGTTCCGGATTTAACCATCTATCTTGATTTACCGGTGGAAGAAGGCATTCGCCGCAAACAAATCGCCAATCAAGCCGGCAAAGGCGAATTGAACCGTATGGACCGGCAGGAGATTGATTTTTACCATCGCGTGCGGAACGGTTATTTAACGCTGGCTGCCCGGCAACCCCATCGCTGGCTCATTATTGATGCCTGCCAATCCATTGATGCCATTCAGCAAGAAATTCGCACCCGATTGGAACAGTGGGGCGTTCGCTCGGTACCAAAATGACGATGAAACTGATTGTGACGATTGTGCATAACGAAGACGCGCGCGCGCTGGCGAACCATCTTGCCAAAGCCGGGTTTCAGCCAACGCTCATTAACAGCACCGAAACATACCTGTATGGCAGTCGCGCCCTGGTGCTCATTCACGCCGAACCGCATCAGGTGGAAACTGCCACTAACATTATTCGCAAAACGTGCAAACAACGCGAACGGTTTGATACGCCCCTGCCGCCGCCCACCGAAACCGGCGAGATGTTCATTTCCACCCCCATCAAGCGTGAAATCGGCGGGGCAACCGTGTTTGTGCTGGATGCGGAACAATTTTATCGCTTTTAACCGCCGCCAATGTGTGATACACTGAAGCGAAACACAACATCCAAACTTATCATGGACAATATATGACCATCGTCTATTTTTCATTACCAGAGAATCAATCTGCCGCGACACTGTTGGGGCAAGTAGAATCATCTTTCACGCGGCACACCGACAACGCCACTCGACAACGCGGCACACTGCTGGATACCTTCGATTGGCGCTTGCGCCAAAAAGGCTGGCGGCTCGAACTGCGCGATGACACCCTGCATTTATTCATCCCCGGTAATCAATCGTACCGCCAGCCATTCGCCGGGAAATTGCCCTGTCGCAGCGAAACACTGGGCAAAGGGGCAGTCACCACCATGCTGGCGCCGGTGATAGAAATGCGTGCCCTGCTCGCCAGCGGCGCATTTACCAAAACAATTACGCCCCACCATATTCTAGATGACGAGCAAAAAACCGTGGTGCGATTGCTGGAATATCACATTGAGCCTTTATGTGATACCGCTGCCGCCGCCCCGCTGAATATCGTGGAAATTCGCTCCGTGACCGGGTATCAAAAAGCCGCCGTGTGGGTCCAAAAAACGTTGGCAGCGCAGGGGGCACACCCAACGGAACAACTATGGTGGGAAGAAGTTGCCCGTTTCTGCGGTCATATTCCGGGCAGCTACTCGTCCAAAATCGCCGTCCGGCTGTCGCCGGATATGCCCGCCGCTGTTGCCACCAAAAAACTACTGCAACACCTGTTTTCGACGATGACCGCCAACCTGCCGTATATCGCACGGGATATCGACTCCGAATTTCTGCACGATTTTCGGGTGGCAGTGCGCCGCACCCGCGCCGCGCTGAGCCAACTGAAAGATGTGCTGCCCTCGGAAGATGTCGCCCGTTTTAAGCAGGATTTTTCGTTTGTGGGAAAGTTGACCAACCGGCTGCGCGATTTGGACGTGTATCTGCTGGCAGAAGCCGAGTACCGCCGCCTGCTGCCCGAACCGCTACGCGATGGAATTTCGCCGCTGTTTGAACATTTGCAAGCAGAACGCGCCACCGCACTAAAACAAGTTGTCCGCAATTTGAACGGCGCACGGGTGAAACAAATTTTTGCAGACTGGGAAGCATTTTTGCAGTCTCCCCCCGGCGGCGATACCACCGCCCACATCACCATCGGGGAGTTGGCACGCGAGCGCATCTACCGCCGTTACAAACGGCTGGTAAAAGACGGCAATCGTCTGCTCCGTTCCACCGATGAAGCTGCACTGCATCGCCTGCGGATTGACGCCAAAAAACTACGCTATTTGCTGGAATTTTTCGCCAGTTTGTTCCCCGCCAAAAAGCTACAACCGCTGGTCAAGCAGCTCAAACGCTTGCAAGATAATTTAGGCGCGTTTAACGATTTGAGCGTGCAAGAGGATTTTTTACTGGATGTTGCCCTGCACCGCCCGCCGACAGAATTATGGTCGTCCAAAACCATGCTGGCAATTGGGTGTTTGACGGGTATCTTTGAAACGAAAAAAGAAGCGGAGAAAGCGCGGTTCGCCGAAACATTCACCGCCTTTGCCGCACCGAAAAATCGAGCGCGGTTTAATGCATTATTTGCACCGTCGAAAGAAGACAAATTATGAGCATTTTAGCCCTGTACAGCAACAAAGGCGGCGTGGGCAAAACCGCCGCCGCCGTTAATTTGGCATATCTCGCCGCCGCACAGGGACGGCGCACGCTTATTTGCGACCTTGACCCGCAGGGCGCTACCACCTTTTATTTTCGAGTAAAGCCAAAGTTGGGCGTGGGCGTAAAAAAATACGTCGGCGGGGGAAAAGCCGTTTACAAAAGCATTAAAGGCACCGATTTTGAAGGACTTGATTTGCTCCCGGCTGCCTTTTCACTGCGCCGGCTGGAACTTGCCATAAACAATATGAAACGAGCGCGCTTCCGGCTAAAAAAAATGCTCGAGCCCTTCCGTAAATCGTATGATTTGATAATTCTGGACAGCCCGCCGACCATCAATTTACTGGCGGAAAATATTTTCATCGCGGCTGATGCGGTGCTGGTGCCATTGATACCCACCACGCTATCGCAGCGCGCGTTTTTACAATTGGAAACGTTTTTTGGCAAGCGAGACTATCCCCGCAAAAAGCTGTACACTTTTTTTTCGATGGTAGACCGCCGGAAAACAATCCACCATAAAACTCAAACGACAATGCGCGAAAATGTTTCTGGCACCATGACTACCGTCATTCCATACCTGTCGGATGTGGAAAAGATGGGCGTTGAACGCCAACCTATTTTCGTTTATGCCCCCCGCTCCACGGCAGCGAAAGCCTATCGCAATTTGTGGGCGGAACTCACCGCGCGGATTCCGGCGCTGGGGACAGCCGACCGTGCGTGATGCCCTCATTGCCGCCGCCATTTTTGCATTCGCGTTAATGGGTTGTGCATCCCCCCCCGCCGGCAGCATGCCCTCCGCAACCCTTACCCTTGCGCCACCCACTGCAACTATCCTCCCATCGCCTGCCCCAACTGCCACCCTGCCGCCAGCCACAGAGATCCCGGTAACGCTGCTGCCGCTCACCAAACCCGCCGCCAAATCCAGCGCCGAATTTTCCGGCATGGCATGGTTCGGCGACACGCTCATTTTGCTGCCACAATATCCCAATTTTAGCACCACGCACGGTGATGGCGTGCTATTCGCCATTCCGAAAGCAGATATTTTGGCATTTTTGGATGGCACACGCACCGACCCGCTCAACCCGATTGCCGTGCCGCTAATTGCTGCCGGCGTGCGCAAAAACGTGCCCGGATTTGAAGGGTACGAATCGATTGCCTTTCGGGGAAGTGACGTGTTTTTGACCATTGAAGCCAGCCCCGACCGGAAAATGATGGGGCATTGGGTGCGCGGGGTGATGGCTCCCGATTTATCCGCGCTCACGCTTGATGCCGCTTCGCTGCAGCAAATTGAACCGCAAGCAAAAATCAGTAATTTCAGCGATGAAACCATCGTTGCGACAGCGGACGGCGAATTTACGCTATACGAAGCCAATGGCGTCAAGGTGAACCCGTCGCCGGTGGCGCACGGCTTCGGCACGGATGGCACACCGCGGCAAACCATCCCGTTCCCCAATATGGAATACCGCATCACCGACGCCACCGCGCTTGATAGCGCAGGGAATTTCTGGGCAATTAACTACCTTTTCCCCGGCGACATCAGAAAGGTCAAACCCGCCCCCGACCCGCTCACGGCAAAATACGGACAGGGAAAAACCCACGCCGCCCGTGATGGCGTGGAACGGTTGATACAGTTTCATTATCAAGCCGATGGCATTTCGCTGACGGATACACCGCCCCTTCAACTGCAATTGCTCCCCAATGACCTGCGCAATTGGGAAGGCATCGTGCGGTTGGATGACCGTGGTTTTTTGCTGGTTACCGATAAATTTCCCGAAACACTACTGGGGTTTGTGCCATATTCCACCCCGTAACCAAATTTCTTCACTTAAATTTTACTTGATTTTTAGCCGGGGATTTCTATACTCTCATACAGAGTAAGATTTATTTTTGCGTTCCGGTGGGAAAAATGGAAACTATATTGCTGATCATCGCTGCCAGCACAACCGTGCAACAGAAACTTACCACGTCTTTTCTGCCGCCCGAATATCGCATCATCTCTGTCGAAGATATTTTTGATGCGCTTACTGCCACTCGCACCAAACACCCCGATATTATCTTGCTGAATATTGACCCATTTGAAACAACGTTTTTGGATTTTATTGCCGCTGTACGAGTAGAAACCAACACGCCCATCGTGCTGCTGGCAACTGCCAACACCGAAGCAGTCGCCATCTCCGGGTTTGCCAGCGGCGCCGATGATTATTTACTCGCATCCATCGGAGAGCAAGAAATGGCGGTACGCGTACGTGCCATTTTGCGTCGGCACCCGCATCCATCCACACACCCATCCGTGCAGCGCGTGGGCGAAATCGTATTAAATCAAGCAAAATACACGGCGCATGTTAACCATGTACCGCTGAATTTAACTCCCACCGAATTTTCTCTGCTGGTTGTGCTGATGGAATCGCCGGGAACTGTGTTTTCCCGCACCGATTTGAGCGAGCGCATTCCTGCCACAGAAGCCGAAGGCTCTATCACCGCGCATATTCGCAATTTGCGCGCAAAAATTGACCCGCACACCCATCTGCCGCACATCGAAACGATATACGGCAAAGGGTATCGCTTTTTGCCCGACCCGCTATCGGCAGAATAACAGCTTTTTCACAATTCAATCGGTACAATCAACGGTTCGGCGCGTCTGTTTTGACGCACCCGGTAAAAACCTTCAAACGTATACACCGCCAGCGCGAACCAGATGATACTGAAGCCCACCATACGGGTAAACGAGAAATCTTCGCCGTAAACCCACACTCCCAGCAAAAACTGCATCGTGGGTGTAATATATTGCAGGATTCCCACCATTGACAGCGGGATACGGCGAGCTGCCCCGGTGAACATCAGCAGCGGAATGGCAGTCACCGCGCCGCCAAAAATGAGCATCGCCGTAGAGAGCATGCCGGCATGAACAAATCCGCCGCCCCCTCCAGAAACCTCACGGAATACCAAAAATAGCGTCGCCGGAATGAACAGCACTATCATTTCGATAGATTGCCCTTCCACCGCATCTAGCGGCGCCAGCTTTTTTATCAGCCCATACGTGCCAAAAGAAAATGCCAGCGCCAGCGCAATCCATGGCAATGCGCCGTAACTCACGGTTAAATACACCACGCCCCCGGCAGCAATACCGATGGATATCCACTGCCATATACGCAATCGTTCTTTAAAAAAAATAACTCCCAGCAACACACTCATCAACGGGTTGATAAAATATCCCAAACTGGCTTCAACCACATGCCCGGCGTTGATTCCCCAGATAAAAATCAGCCAGTTAAATGCCAGCAATATCCCCGCAGTGGCATATACCAGCATCACTCGCCGTTGCCGGAATATCCGGGGAATATCTTGCAATCGATGCGAAACCAACAGCACGCCCATCAAAAATACCAGCGACCATACCGCGCGATGTGCCACAATTTCCGGCGATGGCACATTTTGCAATTGTTTCCAATATATTGGAAACAATCCCCATGTCCCATACGCGCCAATTGCCAGCCAAACTCCTCTTTTCATACCGTGTCTCTTTCAAAAAATATTTGCGTCAGTGATATGCCGAACCGGAACCCCATCAACCGTTATGCTTCGCCGCGAGCAGGGTAATCATTTTTCAAGATATAATCAATGGCAGACAGCACTTCGGCGAAATACGGGCGGGCAAAAGGCATTGTTTGCACAATTGACGCATACAGTGTCATATCGGGTTTTATGAGAAAGAGCGCCGGTTCGCTGAAGATGGGCGGCTCAACGATACCCAGCGATGTTTTGCCGCGACTGGTGGAAATATATAGCCCCCACTCGCGCGCTTTTTCGATGGTCAAGCCGTATGCCAGCGGTACATTGGGGATGTCCCATGCCGATTGCGTGTCGAGCGCGCGCTCTTTGGTATCACTGCTCAACGCGAGTACCGTCACACCTCGTTTTTCAAATTCCGGCATTTTGCGGTTCAAATCGGTTAACGAACGCTTACATACCGGGCAATGTCGCCCGCGATAAAAGGCAAGCACCACAAAATTTTCCGGGTGCTGGTCGTGCAATTGCCACAGAGTATCATCCATCAGCGACACTGCAAGTTGGGGTACGGGTTGTCTCGGTTTTAACATAGCTTTCTCCATAAATTAAGCTGTTGAATTTGCACAGATGCAAGAAATTATACGCTATTTTTCCGAAACGCATAATTTCCGAAATTTGACGAATTTTCGGGGAGATGATATACTCTCGCTGCATTTGGCGATGGCGGATCGTCTAATGGTAGGACAACAGATTTTGGTTCTGTCGATCTGGGTTCAAATCCCGGTCCGCCAGCTAAAAGTGCCACACAGTACTGTGTGGCACTTTTGTTTACTGAGCTGACCGCCCAACGTTGATTTTTGGAGCAATGATATATTGCCGAATGAGTCTGTTGAAAAAAAGGTTATCTCACGTAAAGTCACCAAAAATTTCAAGGTATTTTCCCGCTTTTTATGGGATTATTTGGTATCTTCTCAATAACTTGGGTCGAGACACTTTAGAGGCAACCCGATGTATTTGCCCTTAAATACGGTACTTATGTTTGAAAAAAATAGAGGCAGTTCGCGAGCCGCCCGTACGAATTGCACCACAAAGATTTTGGTCAACTTCCATCAATATTCGGTTTCGCGCCCCAGAATCATCAGCGAGAGCGCCAGCGCCCGCCCCGATTTTTGCAGGGTATCCGCCGAAATTTGGTCGGGGGTATCGGCGGGGGTGAGCGCGGTTTGTTGCCACCCTTCCCAATGGAGCATAATTTGCGGCGCGGTTTGCCCGCTTTCTCGCACCGAGCGTTCCGCGAATACCCGTGCAAAATCTACCGGTTCATCGGCGCGCACGGTTTTTACCCCCATCTGCCGCGCCGATTTCTCCAGCAATTGCCCCAATCGCTGGCTGCCTCCGGTTGAAATTGCCAGCCGGTCACCATTGCCCGTGCCCAGTCCCCGCAAATCTACCACTGCTTTCACAGAGAAGTTACTGCCAAACCCGATTTTTGCCTGCAATAATTTTTGCGGGTCGGGCGGCGCAGAAACCACTTCGCCCCCTTCCAACCCCTCTGAACTGTATGCCACAAACATGAATGTGCGGTACGGCTGATACCCTGATTCCTGCATGGTGCGGATGGCTTCCAGCATCACCGCCACCCCGCTGGCGTTGTCGTTGGCGTTGAGACGCGGCAGTCCGTTCGGGTCAGGCGGCGGCGCATCATACTGCGCCAGCACCATAATCATTTCTCCATCGAGCCGTTGTCCTTCTGTGCCGGGCAAATATCCCAACACATGATAACTTTCAAACCGGTCAACTATGTCCCCCTGCACCGAAATGCCGGCAGTGTGTCCGGTATCTATATCCACCAACTGGTCATCCAGCAATCGCTGCGAATAGAGGCGCAGGTTTTCTACCGTTTGCTCTGTGCCTGCCAGCAAACGGTTGGCGGTGGCGGTATCAATCCACAACACGGGCGCATCCTGTCCCGTTTTTCGACCGGTGCCAAATGCCGAATCGATTGGGTCGCGGTTGGAAAGGGTGTGATTTTGTTGCAACGCGGTTTCATCATCGGCGACGACCAGCAGCCCGGCGCGCGGTACTCGTTCCATATAAAACGCATCGCGCGGCGATAGCACCATTAAAATATCATCGGGATGGGAAATGTCTTTCAGTGCGGGAATATTGCCGCGCCCAAAACCGACCGCCTGCAACGGTCCGGTGGTGATGAATCGCACCGTGCCCGTTACCTCGCCCAAATTGCGATTCTGTCCGGGGAAAGCGGTGTAATTTTTATGATAGACCGGCGGTGCGCCGCCATCGTCAATTGAAAATTGCGGTACGGCGGTCAACTGCTCGAACCCCCGTTTGCGGCGATAGAGGAATGTGTTTTTCTCTCCGGCGGGTTGCAACCCCAGCGACTTGAACTGCGCGGCGATATAATCGGCGGCGGATTTGATACCGTCCGTGCCGAGCGCGCGCCCGTTCAGCGCCGGGGCGGAAAGGGCTTGCACGGTTGCCAGCGCATTCTGCCCGCTGAATTGTTCGGCTTGCTGGCGGTAAAATGCTACCGAACCGGTATTACCGCGCGCCCAAATCAGGGCGACAATCGCCAGCGCGGCAAAACTCATTGTGTAGCGGTTGAACAGCCGGTTGATGCCCACCCCAACGCTTTCCACCAACCGGCGCACGCCTTCGCCGAACAGATTGAAGCTCAAAATGGAAATGAAAAATGCCAGCGTGGGATAAATTGCCGTCCACGGGTAGGCGCGAGCATACACCCGCACATTGCTGAGCAGTGCGCCCCATTCCGGCACATCCGAATAATGGTACGGCGGCATATCAATTTGCAGTTCGGCAAATGCGCCCCCGCCGATAAATATGCCGATGAACCCCAACTCGCCGAGCAGCATCAGCACTGCGCCCATTTCCAGCGAGGCAATCGAAATGAGGGGCGAGATAAGATTCGGCAGCACGTGATTTCGCAAAATGCCCGGTGTGCGCAGCCCCACCGCCACCGCGCTTTCGATGAACGGTTTGGGGCGCAGCGCCATCACTTCGCCGCGCACAAACTGCATCACTTCTCCCCAGCCGACAAATCCCAACGCGATGATGAACGGCTGCACCCCCTGCCGAATGCCGATTGCCAAAATCAAAATCATCGCCAGCAGCAGGGTGGGGAAGGCGGCGATAATTTCTGCTAGCGACAGCACGGCACGGTCGAACCATGTACCGCTGAACCAGCCCGCCAGCGCGCCCAGCACCGCACCAATCAGCACGCGGGTCAGCATTACCAGCGCCGCCAGCATCAATGTTTGCTGTGCGCCCGCCAGCACCAAACTCATTATGTCGCGCCCCATTACATCGGTGCCCCACGGATATTTTTCGCCGGGGACGAATGGCGGCACTTCCATTTTGCCATCGGTGATGGTGAGCCCCACGGTGGTGTATGGGCTGTGCGGCGAAATCAGCGGACCAAAAACAACCACCGCCAGCAAAATCAGCACCAAAATGCCGCCAACTGCAAAGGGGAAATTGCCCACTGTGCCGCGCAGCAGTGTGCGGCGGCGTTCGGCTGCTGCGCCATCCGGTTCATCGACGGCGCGGTCGGTGTGGCGTTTTTGCTGTGCCAGCACCGCTTTGATGGGGTCATCGGCGGGGGTGGTGGCTTTTCGGCTTTTCAGCCAGCGCGACAGCGGGTTATCGGCGAGCATAGCGGGAATATCTGCCAGCATGGTTTTCAGCCCGGCACGCGACCCGCCGCGCCGGGTGTGGCGCACCGCATCGCGCAGGCGGGGGTCAATCAGGCGGTACATGGCTTCCAAAAAGATATTCACCAAAATGAAAACCACACCCAAACTGAGCGTCAGCGCCACCGTCAGGTCATCGTCTTTTTGGGAAATGGCTTTCAGCAGAACCAGCCCCATCCCCGTCCAGCCGAAGAAAAATTCGACCACCGGCAGACTGCTCAGCGAAAATCGCAGCGATAGCCCGGTAGTGGTCAGCACAGGGATGGCGGCATTGCGCGCCACATGTCGCCACAGCACGGTGCTGCCGCGCAGCCCTTTGGCATGTGCCATCCGCACAAAATCTTGCTTTAAGATGGTTTGAATCGAAAGGAAGGTGACACGGGTAATTTGCGCCACCGGACGCGCTGCCAGCACCAGCGCGGGCAAAATGAGATGTTTATCCCAGCCGAAGCCACCCAGCGGCAACAATGGCGACCCCATTTTGCGCGTCCACTGAATGAGCAGCAGTTGCAGGAGCAATGCGGCAAAAAAACTGGGGATGGACACCCCGATAATGGACAACACAATGAGGGTCAGCGACCATCCGGCGCGGCGCTGGTATGCCGCCAGCAATCCCAGCGTGATGCCGATGATGGTTGCTAGCGTCAGCGATACCGCCAGCAAGCCGAAACTTTTCGCCAGTAAATCGGGAATCACTTGAATGACCGGGCTGGGCAGTCCGGTGAAAACGCCTGCTTGCGTGAACCCCAAATCGCCGCGCGTCAGCCGCGCCAAATAGTCGCCCGTTTTGGTGAGCGATACCACCAACGCCGAGCCGAACGGTGTGCCGCGCGCCATATCCAGTCCCAAATAACTAAGATAGATAATGCTGAGCAACACCGCCACCCCAAAACCGAGCTTTTGCCCCAAAAAGGCGAGCATACCCAGAAGTTTCGATGGGCGGCGGGCAGGTGCGGGCGTTTGTGCCGGAGGTTTTTGGGGCGCGGGTGACGGGGTTTTGGGAGCGGGGGGCGTTTTCGGCGGGGGGGTGATGCCCCAAGTTTCGGCAACCCATTTCCATGTGCGCGGGAGGAGCGGGTTATCGGGATTGATTGACTGCACCCGTTTAAGCGCTATCACAACATCATCGGCGTTGGATGCAACCCCCGCCAGATAGAGCCATGCATGCTCGTTGGCGGGGTCAATGGCAACAACCTGCCGCAAAATGGGTTCGGCTTCGGCGTTTTTGCCCGCCTGCGCCAGTGTTGCGGCGCGATGGAACAGCTCGTTGAGTGAGGGTTGGGGTGCAGCCATACGGTCTCCGGTGGCGGAAGGTTTTTTTCAGAAAGCCCACTCTGTTGGGTGGGAATGCATAAAAATTCGATGCGTGATGCGTAAAACGTGTTGTGTGAAATTAACTGACATCTGAAAACTGACGACTGAAATCTAAAAGACTATCTCTCCCGCAAACGATTCGCCCGCGCCGCGCCAATCGAGTCCGAGCAGTTCGGCGATGGTGGCTGCGAGGTCGGAGAAACGGGGGCGCGCGCCAAAATTTGTCGCCGGGCGGACGGCATTTCCGGCGATGAGCAGCGGCACCCGCTCGCGGGAGTGGTCGGTGCTGGGCGTGGTCGGGTCGTTGCCGTGGTCGGCGGTGATGAACAGCACATCGCCGGGCAAGAGTGCGTCCAGAATTTCCGGCAGACGGCGGTCAAACGCTTCCAGCGCATCAGCATACCCGCGCGGATTGTTTCGATGTCCGTAAAGTGCGTCAAAATCCACAAGGTTGGTAAAAATCAATCCGGGGTCGCCCTGTTTGATAAAGGCGATGGTCGCATCAATCCCCGCCATATTGTTGCCGGTGTGATTGCTTTGGGTGATGCCGCGATGGGCAAAAATGTCTTCAATTTTGCCGACCGCCATCACTTCTAACCCGGCTTTTTTCACCACGTCCAAAATTGTGTCGCCCGGCGGTGTCAGGCTGAAATCGCGGCGGTCTTCGGTGCGGGTGAAATGTCCCGGTTCGCCGATGAACGGGCGAGCGATGACCCGCCCCACTGCGCGCTCGCCGGTGAGAATTTCGCGGGCAATTTTGCATTCGCGGTACAATTCTTCCAGCGGAATGATGTCGGTATGGGCGGCAATTTGAAAAACGCTGTCGCCGGAAGTGTACACAATCGGTTTGCCGGTGCGCACATGTTCTTCACCCAATTCTTTGATGATTTCTGTGCCGGATGCGGGATAATTGCCCAATGAGCCGCGCCCGATACGGCGTTCAAATTCCGCCATCACGTCGGGGGGGAAGCCGTTGGGGTAGATGGGAAAGGGCGTTTTTAGCGGTACGCCACCGAGTTCCCAGTGTCCGGTAGTGGTATCTTTGCCGGCGCTGGTTTCGGTGAGCCGCCCGTATGCGCCACCGGTGTCGGTGGTGGGGGGGGCACCCTGAATATCGGTGAGGTTGCCCAGTCCCATTTTTTGCATATGGGGCAGGTTCAACCCGCCCACGGCGCGCGCGATATTCCCCAGTGTATTTGAGCCCTCATCGCCATACGCGACGGCATCGGGGGCATCGCCGCAGCCCACGCTATCGAGCACAATAATGATGGCACGATTGATTTTTTTCATAAGGGTATCCTCCTTTCACCGAAAGTGATTTTTCGCATCGCCCGATTATAACACGGAGCGCAAAAAAACCGAAAGCCCGCGCTGAGAATCGAATGAAATCGCGGGTGCAGAACAGGGACAGTTTAGCATCAAATTGTGGTCAAAGCCATGAATGTTTCGCGGTAGATAACTCACCTTACGCAGTTTGAAATTTGACAAAGTTTGATAGTTTGCAATGGCGCTTTTGCCCCCTCCCCCTGACCCCCTGATGAAGAAACCGCTTCGCGTCCCCCAAATTTTGGGGATGGGGAAAGCTCGAAATTCGGGATTTTCATCAACAATGCCATAATTTTGGTTTTATCAAATCCTTGACTGCGTAAGGTGAGTTACTCAAATTTCACGAAAATATACTATACTCAACAGCGTCATAAAGTAACGAGGATGCACGG
>CAYZQQ010000006.1:0-23893 GCA_964480075.1 uncultured Anaerolineaceae bacterium | reverse complement strand
GCCGGCTATTTCTACTTTCCGTTTTTTTCACGCCCCAAATTTATTTGACCAGCCGCGCTCTGACGCCCCCACCTTTGCCGGTTTTTGGAGTCAGCAGCAACCGAATCAGACCCAATATACCACCCAAGCCGCCGGACGCACCTACCGCGTCACCGAATTGCACACCATCCTTTTCCCCACAGTTTCCGGCAAAACCACCATCGAACCCGCCGTGCTGACCATTCCCGGTGATATTTTTAGCAACGGCGAAATTCTATCCGCCAAACCGATAGACTTGACGGTAAAAGACCTGCCCGCCAATGCCCCGGCTGATTTTAACGGCGCGGTGGGCAATTTTACCATCGCCGCCACGGTGGATAATCCGCAAACAAAAGTGAACGAGCCGGTAACGCTGAAGGTCACTGTCAGCGGCGATGGTAATTTGGGGAATCTGCCCGACCCGCAATGGACTGATATTCCCGGCTGGCGCGCATTTGAAAGCAAAGCCACGACCAACAGCGCGTTTAAAAATGGAAAGTTTTCCGGTATGCGGGTGTATGAACGGCTGCTGGTGCCAACTCTGCCGGGGGATGAAACCATTCCACCGCTGAATTACATCTATTTTGACCCAACGCAGGGCACATATCGCACCATCAAAACAAATCCCATTCGGGTGACGGTTTCTGCCGCCGACGACCAGCCCCCCGTTCCAACAATTGCCGGTGACGGCAAACAAGATGTTTCACAATTGGCGACGGATATTCGTCATATAAAACCCGTGCCGCCATTGCTGGCATCACCCCGCGCGCCCGTGACCGATTCTGTGGGATTTTGGCTACTGTGGGGAATTCCGTTGCTCGCGTTGGCGGGGAACTTTATCTGGGTTCGCCGTCAGGCGCAACTGCGTCAAAACACCGGGCTGGCGCAACGATTGCAAGCGCGAAAACGCGCCCTAAAGGCACTCGCAACTGCTCGCACTACCCACACCGACCCATACAATGCCATCGGACAAGCATTATGGGGATACATTGGCGATAAACTCAACCGCCCGGTGGGCGGCTTGACGCAAACCGCACTCGCCGAAACATTGACGCGCGCAGGCGTTGACGATGAGACCCTGCATCGGGTGCAATCAATGATGGTGGAATGCGATATGGGGCAATTTTCGCCCACTGCCGGACGCATTGGTCATACCGAACAACTTTTTAACGAAGTAAAATTATTGATTGATGATTTGGAAAAGGTGCTGTAACCGATGAAACGTTATCTGCTCGCCGCGTTTTTTTTCATTGGGATATTTTTGCCCGTACTGGCACAAAGCGGCTCATCCGCTACCGAAATGCTGTTAAAAGCCAATAAATTGTATGAAGACGGGCAATTTTCCGCCGCTGCAGAATCGTATGAGCAGTTGGCGGGTATGGGTATGCAAAACAGCATTGTTTTTTATAATTTGGGAAATGCCTATTTTAAAAACGGCGATTTGGGGCGCGCCATTCTCAACTATCGCCGTGCCGCCCGCCGCGCCCCCCGCGATGCCGACATTCGCGCCAATCTTGCGCTTGCTCGCAGCAAAACAGAAGACAACATTCAGGGTAGCAGCGCCTCCATCCCCGCCCAATTGGCGGCTTTCAGTGAACACTGGGTTACCACCAACGAGCTGGCAATCGGCTCGCTGGCGTTGTGGGTATTGCTGGCTGCGCTCATCATTGCCATAACCCAGCTATATCATCCGCTGGCACAACAAATACTGCGCTACAGTATCGCGGTAATTGCCGTGTTGTTTATCGGCGGCACGGCAATGTTTGCCAGCCGTATCATCATCACCCGCACCCAACCTGCCGCCATCATCGTTAGCGCCGCGGTGGACATCACCAGTGGTCCCGGCGACCAATATGTCACCGAATTTACCCTACACAGCGGCACAGAAGTAACGCTGATAGAAACACGCGGGAAATGGGTTCGGCTGGCGTTGCCGGGCAATCAATTGCAGGGCTGGGCGCCTGCCGGTGCAGTGGAAGCCGTGGCAAATTGACACGGTTTTTTATCAGGTGTAAAATTTGGCTTGAATTATATTCAGCATAAAGGTGTAACCGTGGACGATATATCCGCATCCAGTATTTTGGGACAACTGTCCCGCTTCAAACCTGTCAATCAAATAGATTAACCCCCACGGCAGGTTTTTTTCGCATTGCCTCTGGGGGATAACTCCCGGAGGTGACCCATGAACACATCCATTTTGGATAGCCTTTTAGTGCAGGTACGCTCTGCGCTGGAAAAAAACGACCTCTCGTATGCCGCAAAACTGATAGAAAAGTTGCGTCCCGCTGACCAAGCCGACTTGTTCGCCGAGCTGGACGAAGACGAACAGCTTGCTCTGCTACACGAATTACCAGTAGAAGAATCTGCCGATATTTTGGAAGAGTTGGACGAAGACGAAGCCGCCGATTTGGTCGAAGCAATGTCGCCGGAAGCCGCGCTGCGTATTGTAGACGGTATGGAACCGGATGAAGTCGCTGACCTGCTGGGCGATTTGCCCCCCGAACAAGCCAATAAACTGCTGGCACAATTGGAGGACCCGGACGAAGTTCGCCCGCTGATGCTGCACCCCGACGACAGCGCCGGTGGATTGATGACCTCAGAGTATCTGGCGCTACGTCGCCGCACCACCGCCGCCGATGCCATCCAAGCTATGCGCGACTGGAAACCCGACCGCGAAAATATCTATTACCTGTTTGTGGTGGATGCCGAGCAAAAACTGCGCGGGGTAATCAGCCTCCGTGATTTAGTTATCGCTGCCCCCGACGCCCGGCTGGAGAATATTATGAGTACCGATGTCATTTCGGTTCAGGCAGGAATTGACCAGGAAGAAGCCGCGCGAGTGTTGACCCGATACGATTTACTGGCGCTGCCGGTCATTGCCGAAGATAATAAACTGCTGGGGATTATTACCATTGATGATGTGATGGACGTGCTGGAAGATGAAGCATCGGAGGACATTCAGCGGTTGGGTGGCAGCCAGCCACTCGACAAAGCGTACCTGAATACCGGCATTTTTTCGATGACCGGGAAGCGCATCGGCTGGTTATTGTTGCTCTTTATCACTGCCACGCTGACCGGTTCGGTGATGCGCCTTTTTCAAGATGAATTGCAGGCTGTGGTGGCGCTTTCGATATTTGTGCCGCTGCTGATTGGGACAGGCGGCAACGCCGGTTCGCAAACGACCGCCATCATCATCCGCGCGCTGGCAACCGATGAAATTGATTGGGATGATGCGCTAAAAGTATGGTGGCACGAAGAGCGCACCGGGTTGTTACTGGGGCTGGGGATGGCAATTGCGGCGTATGTTCGCGCCATCACATGGGAATCAAACCCTGCGCTGGCGTTAACCGTTGCCACCTCAATTGTGGGGATTGTGGTATGGGCAACCGGTATCGGCTCGTTGTTGCCGCTGATTGCCTCAAAATTAAAAATCGACCCGACAGTGGTTTCCGGTCCGGTGATGAGCACGCTGGTGGATGCCACGGGACTGTTTATCTATTTTTCCATCGCGCGGATAATGCTGGGGTTGTAAAAAAACAGGGTGAACAAATTTATTCACCCCGAACGTTGTAGGGGCGGCTTGCGAGCCGCCCCTACAATTGTTCACATACGTTTTGTCACCTTTTACGCTTCGGTAAATTCACCTTCGATGACATCTTCATCGCTACCGGTTGCCGCATCGCCCGACGTTTCGGGGTTCGGCGCGGCGCCACCATCGGGAGCGGCTTGTTGCCCGGGTTGCTGGTATGCGGCTTCGCCAACTTTTGTCAAAGTTTGCTGCAATGCTTCGCTGGCGCTGATGATTTCCTCTTTGGTATCGGTTTCCAACGCTTTTTTCACCGCTTCGATTTTAGTTTCGACATCGGCTTTTAAACCGGCATCCACTTTATCGCCCAAATCACGCAGGGTTTTCTCCGATTGGTACACCAGATTATCTGCCATATTGCGGGCTTCGATGAGCGCTTTGCGCTCGCGGTCGGCATCGGCATTTTGTTCTGCTTCGTTTACCATCCGGTCAATATCGTTTGCGTTTAGATTGGTGCTGGCGGTGATGGTAATTTTCTGCTCTTTGCCGGTGGCTTTATCTTGCGCGGTCACGTGTAAAATACCGTTGGCATCAATATCAAACGTCACTTCAATTTGCGGAATACCGCGCGGCGCGGGCGGAATACCATCCAGCCGGAAGCGTCCGAGTGTCATGTTGTCCGCTGCCAGCGGACGTTCGCCCTGCAACACGTGAATATCCACGGCGGTTTGGCTGTCGGCGGCGGTGCTGAAAATTTCGCTTTTTTTAGTGGGAATGGTGGTATTGCGCTCAATGAGCCGCGTCATCACCGCACCCATTGTTTCCACACCGAGGCTCAACGGGGTCACATCAAGCAAGAGTACATCTTTCACATCTCCGGCAAGTACGCCCCCCTGAATTGCCGCGCCGATGGCGACAACTTCATCGGGATTAACGCCTTTGTGCGGTTCTTTGCCGCCGGTCAGTTTCTTAACCAGTTCCTGCACCATCGGCATTCGGGTTGACCCGCCGACCAGCACCACTTCATTGATTTGCCCGGCGTTCAGACCGGCATCTTTTAACGCACTGCGGAAAGGTTGTTCCACCCGTTTGAGCAGGTCTTCCGTCAATTGCTCAAATTTGCTGCGACTGAGACGCAATTGCAAGTGTTTTGGACCACCGGCATCGGCGGTAATGTACGGCAGATTGATTTCGGTTTCCATCGTGCTGGATAGTTCGATTTTGGCTTTTTCTGCCGCTTCTTTCAGCCGCTGCAGGGCTTGTTTATCTTTGCTCAAATCAATGCCCTGGTCTTTTCTGAATTCTGCAACCATCCATTCAACAACGCGCTGGTCCCAGTCATCGCCACCCAAATGGGTGTCGCCGCTGGTGGATTTTACTTCGATGACGCCATCACCCACTTCCAGCAAACTCACGTCAAACGTACCCCCACCGAGGTCGAAAACCAGAATGGTTTCGTTTGCTTTTTTATCCAGACCATAAGCCAGTGCGGCGGCGGTCGGTTCGTTGATAATGCGGCGCACGTTCAGCCCGGCGATTTTCCCGGCATCTTTTGTCGCTTGCCGTTGGCTATCGTTAAAATATGCCGGCACGGTGATGACCGCTTCGGTAACCGTTTCGCCCAAATAGGATTCGGCATCCGCTTTTAGCTTTTGCAAAATCATCGCCGAAATTTCTTGCGGGGTGTAACTTTTGTTCACCACCGGGATGGCAACGCGAGCATCGCCCTGCGAGCCTTTTTCAATTTTGTACGACAGATGTTTTCTTTCTTCTGCCCCCACGGCATCAAATTTTAACCCCATCAATCGTTTTATTGAATAGATGGTGTTGTCTGCATTGGTTACCGCCTGACGTTTTGCCGTTTGTCCCACCAAACGCTCACTGTTTTTATTGAAGGCTACTATACTGGGCGTGGTGCGCCCACCCTCGGCATTGGCAATAACGGTGGGGTCGCCACCTTCCATTACGGCGACGACACTGTTGGTGGTACCTAAGTCAATTCCAATAATTTTTGACATCGATTGTATCTCCTTTTTATTTCTTCGACACACGCCAATGGCGCGTATGAGTGCTTGAATTTCAGTTTTAATTGTAACGGTAGTCTATTAGATTTACGATAGAACAGTGTTACAAGATTCATTAATTTCCCGTTCGCACTGATTTGAAACGCAAAAAAGCAGGCGCAACCATTCAAGATTACGCCCGCTCAAAGAGAATAAACTCTCCGGATAAATTGAATTGTTTTTGCGTCTTCAGTATTTTAGGGAGTGGTTAAAAATGTTTGCCCCAAATTGTCTGAATTTCACGACAAAACACCAAAAAACACAATACAAAAAACAGAATGGGAACTATGTCCCCTGAAATCCGAAAGAACCTTATTTTTGAAACTCGTTTAGTGCCCCATCAATGATTTGGTGGGATAGCTATAGGTTTCTTTTTCGTTTGCCTGCCCGCCGCGCACAATCCAGCGCAGGGTTAATGAGTATGACACGATGGAGATGGTGGCAATTATACCAACGCCAACACTACCGATTCCGGCGGTATTGATGAGCCAATACAAAAAATGAAATAACGGGGAACTTGGAAAATTCATAAATCACCTCACATAAATAGGGGTCTGCATTCCATACAATAATTTAACCATTGTGGTCGTTCGCCAAGCATAACAGCGATGGCGTTCAGTTCTGCCGCGCTGACCATGGGTGTGCCGCAGTGAGCACATGCCACTCGTTCGGAAACGCGGAGCGCGTGCGGTTCGGTGCGGACGGTGTCGCCGGTTTTCTGCATAATGAGTGCATCATATTCGCACACCCGCTCGCACTTTCCGCAGCTGATGCACTCCAGCGGCTTCAAAATCAACCCGGTTTCAGTGCCGGTTTCTTTAATGAGCAATGCCTGAGTCGGACAGACCTGCACACAAAAGCCGCACAGGGTACATGCATCACCATCGGGAATAACGGGCAAGCGCAGGTTGCACGCTTTAGTTTTGGCGCGTTTGGGGCGCGGCGGGCGGGCGGCTTCTTTGAGCCAGTCCACCAGCAGATAGCCGATGGGGGCATAGACGGCATCGTCGCTGAATGCCAGCGTTTGTCCCACCGTCGGCAGCCATTCGGCGGCATGCACGGCGATAAATTTGCGGGCAAGCCCCTGCCAGTTTGCTGCGTCAGCGGGAGAAGCGGCGGCTTTGTCTGCCATCCAGCCGAGGAAACTCAATTCCACCGAAGCATGGTCGGGCAGTTCTGCGCCATCCGGTTCCAGCCCGGCGATGTGGTATATCTGCATCACAGCCAGCGTTGACGGTCCATACAATTTGCCTTCCCGATGCATGGATTCATACAGCGATAACGGTGCGCCCCCTGCGCCGGTGGTAACGAGCCGATAGCGTCGCTGCCGGATGGAAATATCTTCGGCGGGGATAGCGCGGATGGCTTCCACAGCGCGCCGCGCAGCCCGTGATTCGGTGAGCTGTGCCAGTTGTGCCACCACGGCAAACAGGGGCCATCCGGTTCCAGCTTCTGCCAGCCACAGGGGCGGCTCAACCAGCGTTTCCGCCAGCAGGTAATATAATTCAGCTTGCGCTTTATATAGGTCGGTTACATTACTGTTTGTCATGCGAAAATCACACTTCGCTAAAAATTTATTTCGTAAATCCTTCGTGCACCACTTGCGGCGAACCGGACGGCGCCGGCGCAGGGATTTGAACTTTTGATTCGGCTTCTGTGATGACGCGCCCTTCTGCCACTTCCCAAATGGAAATCGCCGGGAAGAGTTTGAAGAATAACATAAACAGCAGGATGAAGATGGCGAAAGAAGCCGCTGTGAGCGAAATTTCGGTCATCGTTGGATGGTAGAACCAGAAGCCAATCAGACGCGGATGGGTAAGGGTTGGGGCAACGATGTTCCAGCGTTCCAGCCACATACCGACGAACACCGCTACCGAGGCGATCATAATGGCGGTTATTTGTCGGGATTTAAGCCACATCGAGAAACCAAGTCCCCCGACACCGAACAGCACTGCGGTAATAATCCAGCCAACTATGCGGATGTTCGGCTGAGAAAGAGAAGCGGTGAGCGGTTGGGTGCGCGAAAAGTTCATCACCAGAAAAACGGCAATTGCTGCCAAGCCGGAAGTCCATGCCAAACCGGGTTTGAACAAGAAAGCTCTTTCTGCTTTTTTTGGCAATAGTTGCGGCACAACTTGCACCCAGAAAGCAATGGTCATCAGCACCACCATCAGCCAGAAACCGGGCGCGAATTGCCCCCACAGTTTGCTTGCCAGCACGGGAAATTCTGCCGATTGCTGACCGGCTGCCAGCGTTAAGTGTTCTGCGCCGGTAAAATAGAACCAAATGGCGTTCATAGCGATGAACAACAGTCCGAGGTTGCGATATTGTTTGGCGCGGTAGTAATCTTCCAGCCCCATTACTTTGCGGACAATAGTCATCGCAATAAATAACGCCCCGATACCGGAGAAGATTGCGCCCACCACAAAATACGGTCCAAAGATGGTGGAGTGCCAACCCGGCTGCACGGTGGTTGCCAAAATCCAACTGATGATGGTATGCACGGATACCGCAATGGGGATGATGAGTACCGCCAGCACCGCAATGGCTTTTTCCAGCCGTTTCCACTGGCTTTTGTTGCCGCGCCAGCCCAGAGCCAGCGTGGTGTAAAGCCATTTCCGCCAGCGCGGCGTGTTTTCCGGGCAGTGGTCACGCAAAATTGCCATATCAGGAATCATGGGCATGTAAAGGTAGGTGACAGAACCGAGAAAGTATGCCGTGACCGACATCGCATCCCACAACAGGGGAGATTGGGCGCGCCCAAAAAAGAACAGATACAGGAACCGATCCGGTCGCCCCAAATCATAAATAATTTGGAGTGTACCAACAATCAGGGCAAAGGCGGTGATGGCTTCGGCGACGCGGGTAATGGGACGCCGCCATTCGGCGCCGGTGACGCGTAAAATTGCAGAAATCAGCGTGCCGGCATGGCTAATGCCGATGAAGAAGATGAAGTTGACCATATACACGCCCCAGTACGCCGGACGCTGCATACCTGTTTCGCCCAACCCGTAAATAAGCTGACGAATGTACATATACGCGCCCCAAGCAATCACAACCAGTAAAGCGGCAATCACTGTCCAGTATTTGGGTCCGGTTCTAAAAAGTGGATCAACTAATTTTTCTTTGTCTTTGGGGTCTAAATACAACATATTCTTAACCCTCTCGCAAGTAAATTACTTTAGGATGCGTGCCAACTTCTTCCAGCAAGCGGAAAGCACGCGGGCTTTTTTCAAATAACGAAACGGTGGAATTCGAGTCATCCAAATCGCCAAAATAGCGAGCTTTGCCGGTGCAGGTTTGCACACACGCCGGCTGATAATCCACCGGGTCAAAATCGCGTCCTTCGGCTTCGGCGCGGGCAAGCGCTTTTTGAAGCCGTTGGATACAGAAGGTGCATTTCTCTACTACCCCCTTCGGGCGAACGGCGGGTCCTTCCAAATCGCCATGACCTTCCACACGGTCCGGGTTCAGATGCTCAACCAGTGTGCCTTCCCATTCCGGTTCCTGCCAATTAAAGTAACGTACGCCATACGGGCACGCCACGGTGCAAAAGCGGCAACCGATGCAGCGGTCATAGTTTTGGTGAACCAACCCGTCTTTATCTTTAAAAGTTGCCTGCACGGGGCACACTTTGATGCACGGCGGGTTTTCGCAGTGCATGCAGGGGCGGGTCAGATATCGTTGTTTGGTTTCCGGATATTCGCCGGGGTCGGCTTCTGCCGGGTTGGTCGGCCACGGAAACACGTCGTTCCAGCGCATTGCCCGACCTTTTAGCGCTTCACTGGGTTTTACCGGGGGCGTATTATTTTCAAATCGGCAGGCGATACTGCACCCCTGGCATGCCACACATTTATCTAAATCAATTACCATTGCCCATCGAGCCATGTTCTATCTCCTTTATGCGCGATACACTTTAACGCGAGTGTTGGTCATACTTGCCAGCCCGGTAGCCGGTTCACTGGCGGGGTTGATAATTTCCAACCCGTTTACACCGCGATCTTTTGCCCAGCGACCGATGGCTTTGTGCCCCTGATTATGTGGCAGATTCACCACATCGGGGCGCAAGCCGGGCACAGTGCGCATTTTTGTTTTTAATTTTCCAAAGGGGCTTTCTACCCACACGGTATCTTTATCTCGCATCCCCAGATTTTTGGCGGTTTCGGGGTTCATTTCCAACCAGCTATTCCACATTTCGCCCACAGTCATCCCGCTGATTTCCTGCAAGGTTGGCATGTTGGCGGCGGCGGAATATGGACCCAAGCTCATCAGGGTGATGACATTCAGATGGAACGGGAATTCGGCTTCATCGCCCGCAAAAGTGAGGTCTTCCTGATGCGGGAGGAACGGCGCATCGGCAGATTTATTGATGCCCAGTGCGGCAAGTTCCTCTTTGCTCAAATTACTCAACGCGCAACTCAATTCACGGCTGAACAGGTCAAAGCGACCATCGCGCGGGGCAGAAGTGCGGTCTTTACCAACCACTTCATCCACCCATTCTTGGCTGCCACGGCGCGTGTGACGATAGCCGGGGGTAAACCATGCCCCCAGTTCTTTTAGGGTGTCCCAATCTGTGCCAACGGTAGAAAGGCGTTCATGCAACAGGGCTTCAAAGCCGTCCCACGGGAAAGCTTTTGCCACGCTGCCGCCCATTGCCTGCGCCACTTTTATAATGACATCGCCGGTGTTCATGGTATCGTACAGCGGTTCGACCATCGGTTGGCGCAACCCAACACCGGGATACCCCATCCCTTCAATCGCGTCATCCTGCCAGCGTTCCAGAAAGGTTGGTTCCGGCAGAACGAGGTCAGCATATTGGGCTGATTCGTCCATGAATGTGCTGAATGAGACGATGAACGGCACTTTTTTGAAAGCCTCTGCAAAGCGTTGTCCGCCGGGAGCTTCATAAACGGGATTGGCATCATACAGGAAAAGCGCTTCCACGGGAGTTCCGGTTAAAATTTGGTCGGCAACAGATTGGTAGGCGTGTTTGCCCAGCGGGAATACCGTTCCGGCACCATCAATGCGGTCGGTTGCCAGCCCTTTTTGGGCGATGGGGTCGGCGGGCAGAGGAGACCAGTCGGCGCAGGGGAAATATCGCTGCACTTGCACGCCACCGGGCGCGTCAATGGCACCGATGAGCGCATTTAGAATGTGAACCGCCATCGCGGCATACAAACCGCTGATGCTGCCGTTCAGCAAACCGCCTTTGCCCGGCATCATGGCGATAGCATGCGGGGCGTGGGCGGCAAATTCACCCGATAACCGGGCGATGGTGGTTGCTGTTACCCCCGTAATTTTTTCTACTTTTTGGGGGGTGTAATTATCGAGTACATAGTTTTTGAAGCCTTTGTGTTTTTTACCGTCGCTATCTTTAAAATCCTCAAAGCCGAAGCTGTAATTATGGATAAAGTCCGAATCGACCAACCCGGCGCGAATAATGACGTTGGCAATGCCAAGCGCCAGCGCGGCATCCGTACCCGGTTTGATGGGAACCCATTCGTCGGCTTTGGCGCCGGTGATACCCTGACGCGGGTCAATCATCACAATTTTACCGCGATTGGCGCGTCCACGGCGGAAGTATGATTGTCCGATGACGGTACGCTGCGGGTTGCGTCCCCCTTCTAGCAGGTTTGCGCCAAAGCTGAGGATGTATTCGCTGTTTTCGATGTCGTATGCGGGTAAATCGTACACGCCCTGCGTGTAAAGCATCGCTAATTTTGCGGCTTCGATATTCAAGCTGTCATGCGAAATAGCATTCGGTGAGCCGACCGCGTGCATAAAGCGTTCGATGAGCGGACGCATTTGACCACGAGTTTCGCCGTAGAGAACGGTGGTTTGTTCGGGGTGTCCCGCCGCGCGGATGTCGTTCAGCTTTGCGGCAACCGTACTGATGGCTTCATCCCATGAAATGGATTCCCACTGCCCGCTGCCACGGTCGCCGGTGCGGCGCATTGGGCCGGTCAGCCGGTCCGGATTGTAGAGCAATTCCGGTGAAGCCTGACCTTTGGGGCAGAGCGCCCCCTGATTGACGGGGTGCATCGGGTTGCCTTCGAGCTTTACCAGTTTGCCATCCACCACCCGTCCCAACAGCCCACACCCGGCAGGACACAGCGAACACACGGAGGTGACGATATGCTCTTCGCCAATGGGAGCCAGCCAGCCGGTTGTTTCGGCATCGACGGGGGTGGCATTGAGTATGGCTTGCAAGCCGCCCACCACGGCGGTAGTTCCGGCAGCAGTGGCAGATACTTTAAGAAATTGTCGTCTTGATAATGGTTTCATGATTTAATTGCCTCCACACGTGACCAGTGAGGTATCGGTGGTACACTTTAACACACCGGTTTCCAATGGAAAGCTGGCAGGAAGGGGTTGGATGGTACCGTTTGCCAATCCAGCCACAAAATTGACCAACGCTTCTAGCTGTGCGTCAGAGAATTGTCCTTTAAAGGGAGGCATACCACTGCGTTTACGCCCACGTAATATGGTCGATTTGATTTTTGATGGCTTCAGCGACGTTTCAGCAAGTTGCGCGCCAAAAAGTCCTTCGCCTTTTGAACCGTGGCACGCAGAACATGCAATGTCATACAGTTCTGAGCCGTCTTTCACGCCGGGGGCGCGCAAAATGTTCGGTAATTCCGGCACAGCGTCCGGTTTGCCGCGTGCTGCCCAGAGCATCCCGCGGAGGGTACGGGGACCGCCGCCACCGGGTGAAATATGGCAGGTGCCACATGCTTCGCCGGTGCGGGCGGCGAACTCCGGCAAGGCATGAACCGGTGTAGCGGGAGTGATGAGGCTTACCGCACCAAATACAATCACTACCGCCAATGCGATGAGTCCATATTGGATTATTAGTGTTAGTTTTTCCTTCATAGTTTCTTCTCCAGTTTTAGGAGGATTTAAATTTTTTCAGACGAGATTTACCCTAGATTTAACATTTTTGTGAATTTCGGTACGATGTTCGCCCTTAATTGTTCCGCCCCCTGTTTTTACTTGCCACAGCACAGGGGGCGGAAATTGTTACTCTATTCAGTTGTTACTGTCTCACCACATGTTTATTTGGTCGGCAGGGTTTGAGCAAAGGTCAGCACGTCGATGATGTCCTGTTGGCTCCAGCCGAGGCCCAAGCCGGAAGGCATTTGTTCGTGCGGTTGACCCACAGACGCTTTGTTGAAGAATTCCCACGGATTGTCGCTGGCAACGGTGCCGACGTATTCCACTTCTTCGCCGTCAGCAAAGTCAATCGTTTTGCCATCGGGCCCGTGACATTCAGCGCATTCGGCAAACAGGGCTTCGCCGTGTGCCGCATCGCCACCTACAACGGTTTTGTCAGCATTGATGAAAGCTGATTTGTCAACCAGACCTTCCTGAATGAATGCCACCAGATAGCTCAACTGCTCTTCGTTCATATATTGGGCAAAGTTGTGGTCTGCATTCTGTGTGCCGTCCAGCCAGCCGGTCAATTCTTCGGCAGACATAGATTGCGCATCCCAGATACCGGCAAAACCGGTTGCGTGCGAGCCGGAGGCATACACGCCATCCGCGCCTTTGTAATCCCAGCCGTGGCATTCTTTACAGCGCCAGGTGTCGCCACCACTGCGGGTATTGCTGCCTTGCGTCACCCACAACGGTTGGTCGCCGGCGGGGACATCCACGCCGATGGCTTTCCACCATTTATCATACATTCGACCACCCTGAACTGCCGGGTTGCCGGTCGGCAGGGTTTGCAGATACGCCAGCACGTCCAGTTGTTCACCTTCCGTCCAACCGAGGTCAAGGGCGAAGGGCATTTCATCCACACCGGGGTTGCCATAGCGCATTTTGCTCAGGAATTCCCACGGGTTGTCCTGCGCGATGGTCGGCACGTATTCCGGTTCATCTTCCGCATGGAAGTTAATCGCCAGACCTTCGGGACCGTGGCAGTCTGCACAGGTGTCCCACAATGCTTCACCGGATGCCACATTGCCGCTCACGGCTGTTTTGTCTGCAGCATTGACGAACACGCCATCATCCAACGCTTCGGTTCCGAGGAACACTGACAGGTCAATGAGGTCTTGCTCTTCCATGTATTGCGAGAAATCGTGGTCGGGGCTGGTTTCGCCTTTCAGCGCGCCCAAAATGTAATCTGACCCTTTGCCGATGGCATCCCACAAACCGGTGAAGCCGGTTTTGTGCGAGCCGGCGCTGTACACGCCGTCCACGCCTTTCAAATCCCAGCCGTGACATTCTTTACAGCGCCAGGTGTCGCCACCACTGCGAGTGTTGCTGCTTTGCGTCGCCCACAATGCCTGGTCGCCTTCGGGAACATCCACGCCCAGTTCTGCCCACCATTTGTCGTACAGACGGCCACCGCGCGCGGTATCTCCATCGAGGTCGGTAGGAACGACATCGCGGGTAACTTCCAACACGGTTGCGGTTGTATCAGCCGAGCCGGTGTCGGTGGTTGTAGAACCTTCTGCCGGTGCGGCGCCTTCTTCAGACATACCGGTTGGCAGGGTTTGAGCGTAAGCCGTGAGGTCAGTGAGGTCTTGCAACGAGAACCCATAATTGCGACCGATAAGCATCAATTCACCGGGTTGCCCGTTGAATGCTTTGTGACTGAACTCCCACGGGTTGTCCGCAGCTACCGTCCCCACGTATTCGGGGCTGCCTTCGTCGCCAAAGTTGAGCAACTTGCCGTCATCACCGTGGCACTCGGCACATTCACTGAAAAGAACTTTTCCGTGGTCTGCGTCGCCGCCAATAATGGTTTTGTCCGCATTGATGAAGGTTGATTTGTCAATCACCCCCCCCTGGATAAAGGCAACGAGCTGACCAATCTGCTCTTCATTCAGGTATTGCGAGAAATCATGGTCTGCATTGTTAGACCCGTCCATCCAAGCGGTAATTTCGTCGGCGGACATCGATTGCGCATCCCAGATACCGATGAAACCGGTTTTGTGCGAGCCACTGCCGTATGCGCCATCAGCACCTTTGTAATCCCAGCCGTGGCATTCTTTACAACGCCAAGTGTCGGCACCACTGCGCGTGTTGCTGTCTTGCGTTGCCCACAACGGCATATCAGTGGTAGGAGCATCGGCGCCAATGGGTTTCCACCAAGCGTCATACAGACGACCACCTTCGGCAATGGGACCCGAAGTTGGCAGCGTTTGCGCGTAAGCGAGCACGTCAAGCTGTTCGTCTTCCGTCCAGCCGATGTCCAGAGCAAACGGCATACGGTCTACGCCGGGTTGCCCATAACGCATCTTGTTCAGGAATTCCCAGGGGTTATCCTGTGCAACGGTCGGCAGATATTCCGATTCGCCTTCATCAAAACCGAAATTCAACGCCAGACCTTCGGGACCGTGACAATCTGCACAGGTATCGAACAGTTCTTTACCGTTTGCCACATCTCCGCCAACAGCCATCTTGTCGGAACCCACAAAGGTGCTATCGTCCACGGCTTCCGTTGTCAAGAAGACAGTCAGGTCAACAAGGTCTTGTTCATCCATATAACTGCTGAAATCGTGGTCGGGGTTGGTTTCGCCTTTCAAGGCGCCTAAAACATAATCCTGACCTTTGCCAATGGCATCCCACATACCGGTGAAGCCGGTTTTGTGTGAGCCGCTGCCGTACGCGCCGTCAACGCCTTTATAATCCCAGCCATGACATTCTTTACAACGCCAGGAATCTTCCCCGCTGCGCGTGTTGCTGCTTTGGGTGCTCCACAATGCCTGGTCGCTTTCGGGAACATCAACGCCCAATTCTTCGAACCAAGCATCGTACAGACGACCACCGCGTGCGCCATCGCCGTCCAATTCCGCAACCGGCGCGGCTGTCGGTTCTGCCGGTGCTTCAGTGGGCGCGGCGGTCGGTTCTGCAGGCGCGGTTGTTGCAACTTGCACCGGCGCTTTAGTGGGGGCAGGGGTACTTTGACCGCAAGCAGCCAATACCAGAGCCAATGCTATGACCAATACCACAAGTAAAACAATTTTTTTCATTTCTCCCTCCAAGTCGAAATGAGTGTGAATTTTTTTTCTTACCCATTGATAATATCATGCCAATGTCTTATGCGTGTGTTCGGTATGTCTCAATTGTGTCAAAATGTGAGCAAACCGACTCTTATGCGCTTGATTTTCTCTGCCGGTTGCGATTATAATGAATGTATCATATTAGGAGTTTTAGGCATGACAACACAATCACAGAAAAGGCACTCCATTATCCGTGTCTTAACCATTGTGCAGTGGGTTCTTCCTATAATATTGTTTTTTCTGGCTGCCGGATTTGAAATAGCCGAACACGTTGTTAGCGAGCATGAACCGTATTCCGCTTCTTTTATGGCCGAACTCACTATTTTTGGCATCATCGGTCCGGTAACTGTGTGGCTGGTGTTGCGCTGGGTGCGAAAGAATCAACAGCAACTTGAAGCCGCTAACATACAAATCTATACCATGAATTTTGAGCTGGAATTGCGAGTTGCCGAGCGCACCGCCGAGTTAAAAGAAAAGAATTTCGCACTAAAAGAAGCCAATAAAGAACTGCAAGCGCTTGATGACCTGAAATCTGATTTCGTGTCGCTGGTATCGCACGAACTGCGCGCACCGCTCACCAATATCAATGGCGGTATTGAATTGATTGCCCAACATAGAAATAAACTTCCGGAGCGCAAGCAAGCCGTGCTGGATATTCTCCGCGACGAAAGTTTGCGACTGACCTATTTAGTACAGAATATCCTCGACGTTTCGCTGCTGGAAACGGGAAAACTAAACCCTATTACCGGACCCATTGCTCTTCAGCCATTTTTGCAAACACTGCTGGCTAGTCGTATACTCACTAATAAAAAACACACCCTCACCCTTGATGTTCCCTCTATGCTTCCGGCGGTATGCGCAGACGAAACCCATTTGGCGGATGTAATCATCAATTTAGTGGATAACGCCATAAAATATTCACCAAACGGCGGTGAAATCTCGGTGGTGGCATGGCAAGAAAACGATGATAACGTTATCATCGCCGTGAAAGACCAGGGGATCGGTATTCCGCCATACGCTCAAAAACACTTGTTTAAACAATTTTATCGCGCCAACAACAATAATAACCGCGAAGTTTACGGACATGGGCTGGGATTATATTTTTGCCGCAAGCTCATTGAAGCCCAACACGGGACAATCCGCATGGAAAGCACCGGCGTTCCCGGTGAAGGCTCAACCTTTTTCGTCAGTATCCCTATAATTTGTGAACCGGAAGAAGATGGCATACTCGATACTCTTAATTGATGATGACCCCTCTCTACACCAACTACTGGGACAATATTTGGAAGATGTAGATTTTGTCGTTTGGCACGCTGAAAGTGGTACGGACGGGTTGAAAGTACTGTTTGAACACCATCCTGATTTAATTTTACTGGATGTCATGATGCCCCGTATGGATGGCTGGGAAACATGCCGCCGCATCCGTGAACTGACCGACGTGCCGATTGTTTTCCTCACCGCCAAAAGCGATGAACCGAGCCGTCTGGAAGGGTTTCGGTTGGGAGCCGATGATTTCATCGCCAAACCGTTCAGCTTTGCAGAATTGGCAGCACGGGCAACAGCCGTGTTGCGTCGCACCGGCAAAGACACATCCCCCGCTGGCATCGGCATGCCAGTGGTCTGCGGACCGTTTGAGCTAGACCGAGACCGGCACCGAGCAACCAAAAATGGTCAATTCCTCTCTCTCACCCCCACTGAATACCATTTGCTGGAAGTATTTATGAACCGTGCCAACACCGTTTTCACCCAAACACAATTGGTAACCGCAGTCTGGGGACCGGAATATGCCGACGATACCGGCTATATTCGGCGGTACGTGTGGCATTTGCGCCAAAAAATTGAAGACGACCCCAACAATCCGCAGCACCTGCTCACCGAACGTGGATTTGGCTATCGTTTTGTCGGATAATTCAAATGAATAGTCCCCGCAGCAAGCTGCGGGGTATCAAAATGTCATTCCGGAAATTTCCACAGGAAATTATCCGGAATCCATTTTCTGGATTCCGCTTGCGCGGGAATGACAGTCGTGGCAAGCCACGGGGAATTAAACCCAAATTAGATTAAATGCGATTGTGCCACAGACACAATCGCATTTTTGATAGGTCTCATTCATTTTGTTCTCTGCCCGTAAATCTGTATAATGGAAGCAATAAGTATTAAAGGAGTTGACGGCATACGAATGCCCACCACATTCACCATCGCCACCCACAGCGAAAACGAAACCCGCCGATTGGGTTTTTTACTGGGTACATTGGCTCACCCCGGCGACATTATCGCCCTGCGGGGCGATTTGGGCGCCGGCAAAACGCGCTTTGTGCAGGGTTTCGGGCGCGGATTGGATATTCCCGCGGATGAGGTTATTAACAGCCCGACCTTCACGCTGGTAAATCAATATCAGGGGCGATTGACCTGCTATCATATCGACCTGTATCGTCTTTCATCCGCCGCCGAAGCCGGAACGCTGGGGCTGGACGATTTTTTTTACAATGATGGCGTTTCGCTGGTAGAATGGGCAGACCGTTTGGGCAATAACCTACCCGCCGAATACATTGATATCGAACTGCAACATTTGGCAGAACATATCCGCCGTATCACCGTTTGTGCGGTGGGGAATAATCATATAGCGCAGGTAAAACAGTTACAACAATTATGGACACAGGAGAAACTGATGGCTAATCCAATTAGAAAATTAGATGCAGCGCCCATCACCCCGGTAAAATCCGCCGAAAAAACATCCATTCAAATTCTCATCAGCCCGGAAGAAGCCCCCAACTTTGCTATGCGCCGCTTTATTATGGAACCCGGCGGCGGTATGCCCAAACATACCAACGCGGTGGAACACGAACAGTTTGTGTTGCGCGGTCGCGCGCGCGTGGGCATCGGCGATGATGTATTTGAGGTGGAAGCCAATGCCACGCTGTTCATTCCGGCGGGCACGCCGCACTGGTATCAAGTGCTCAGTAATGAGCCGTATGAATTTTTGTGTCTGGTTCCAAATTTACCGGACGAAGTTGAAATTTTGGAATGATTCTTGCCATCGACACCGCCACCGAGTTTGCCGGGCTGGCGCTGCTTGCCGCCGACTCGCTGTGGGCAGAAGAAGTTTGGCACGCCGGGCGAAATCACACCGTTGAGCTTTCGCCGCGATTGCACCGTATGTTAAAAAAAGCCGCTGTCTCTCTCGCCGATTTGGACGGGATTGCTGTGTGTGTCGGACCCGGCTCTTACACCGGCGTGCGTATCGGGGTGGCGGTTGCCAAAGGATTCGCCCTGCCGCATAACCTGCCCACTGTCGGAATTTCATCGCTGGACATTACCGCCCATCCATTTCGGCGGCAATCATTGCCGGTGGTGGCAATTGTCCGCGCCGGGCGAAAACGGGTCATCACAGCCGAATATGGTTGGGATAATGGCGGCTGGCATCAGCGCACCACGCCGCGCATTACCACCGTGGATGAGCTGGCAGCCACATTCACTGCATCGGTGCTGGTGGCGGGAGAATTTTCCGCCGCCGAAGCCGACGTCATCCGGCAAAACAGCGGCAATTTGGCACAAGTGGTCAATTCCGCCGAGCGCGTGCGCCGACCGGGGGTGCTGGCGGAACTGGGCGCGGCAAGCCTCGCCGCAGGTGATAGCGGACGTTTGAGCGAACTCATTCCAATTTATATGAAAAATCCGGGCGAATAGTTGGGGGTTGGCAATTTGGGGTTCGCCCATACACTGAATTGTATGATAGCGCCCCGGTAACTTTGAACCTGAAACGTCGGACTTGAAACCTTGAACATTAAACTTAAAGCCCTGCACATCCGCCCGATGACCCCCGCCGACCTGCCGCAGGTTATGGCAATTGAAACCGCATCGTATACCGCGCCGTGGCATGAAGCCGCATACCGGCAAGCGATTGCCGGTGAACAGTCGTACTTTAATGTGGTAACGGCTGCCAACCGCATCATCGGGTACAGCGGCATGTGGCATTTTGTAGATGAGGTTCATTTGGGAACCATCGTCAGCCATCCGGCAATGCGCGGCAAAGGCATCGGCGAACTGCTATTGGTTGATGTTATCGCCCGCGCTATCAAATTGGAAGCAACCTATGTCACGCTGGAAGTTCGCCCGTCGAACCATCCGGCGCGGGCACTATATGAAAAATACAAATTTTCGGAGGTGGGATACCGCAAACATTATTATCCGGACCGTGAAGACGCATTATTGATGACCAGCTCCGCGTTGAACAACTCGGATTTTCAATCCACATTCCGCACGCTGAGTGACGCGCTGCTGGCGCGATTAACTTCATTTTCAATTGAATAACCCTGCACGGAGGCGCGAACATCGGAGAGTTGGAAAGGACGCTTTCCAGTTGTCCAATGTTTGTGCCTGCCGTGCCGCGCACAAAAAAGGAGAAACTTTGTGACCATACCGCTTAACATTATTCCTCTGGGCGGACTGGGGGAAGTTGGCAAAAATATGAATATTTTGGAATATGACGGGCAAGCCATTATGGTTGACTGCGGGTTGATGTTCCCCGGCAGCGATATGCCCGGCATAAATTTAGTCATTCCCGATATTACCTATCTGCAAGAAAATCCGGGACTGTTGAAAGCCATTTTCATCACGCACGGACATGAAGACCACATTGGCGCGATACCCTTTGTTATCAGAAAGTTGAATGTTCCCATTTACGCCACCGAACTCACCGGCGCATTCATCAAAAACAAGTTAAAACGCACCCCCGGGTTATCGCCCAAAGATATTGACCTGCTCACCATTGCCGACGGCGATACCATCACCGTGGGACCCTTTACGCTTGAGCCGTACCGCGTGAGCCATTCCATCCCCGATGCGGTGGGGTTCATCATCCACACCCCGGTGGGCATTGTGGTTCACACCGGTGAATATAAATTCGATAGCCAGCCGTACAGCGGCATTACCATTGATGAAGCCCGTCTGCGCGCGCTGGGCGATGCCGGGGTGCTGGCGCTGCTGTCTGACAGCACCAATGCCGAGCGACTGGGATTTACCGCCTCTGAAAAAACCGTCTCCCAAAATCTAGAGGAAATCTTCCGCGACACCCAAGGACGCATCATCATCGCCACCTTTGCTTCAAACATCTATCGCATCCAAATGGCGGCAGATTTGGCGATGAAATACAATCGCAAAGTGGTGTTTGTGGGGCGCAGCATTGTTGATAACAGCCGTATCGCCCGCGATTTGGGCTATCTCAACATTCCCGATGATGTCATCGTGCCCGCCGACCGGGTGAACCAACTGCCCAACCATCAGGTGGCTATCATTTGCACCGGCACGCAGGGCGAGCGTAACAGCGCGCTGGTTCGTATGGCAAACGGCGAACACAATAGTGTGGATATTATGCGCGGCGATACCGTCATCATTTCTGCCACCACCATCCCCGGTAACGAAGAATTGGCAAATCGCACGCTGGATAACCTTTTTCGGCACGGAGCAAATGTCATTTATCAAGCCATCAAGCCGGTGCATGTTTCGGGACACGCCAGCCGAGAAGGTCAAAAGAAGATGCTGTCGCTCATTCGCCCCAAATTTTTCGTTCCCATTCAGGGCGAATACCGTATGCTGGCATTACAGGCACAATTAGCCGCCGAAATTGACACACCGCCGCAAAAAACCATCGTGGCGGAAAACGGGCAGGTCATCAGCATTATTCCGGAAGATATTTACAGCCGCGAAACCGTCCCCGCCGGACATGTTTTTGTCGACGGACTGGGTGTCGGCGACATTGGCAGTGTGGTTCTGCGCGACCGGCACAATCTTTCGCGCGACGGATTTGTCACCTGCGTGATTGCCATTGACGAAGATACCGGCGAGCTGGTGGATGGTCCCGATTTGGTTTCGCGGGGGTTTGTGTATGTCCGTGAAAATGAAGGATTGCTGGATGAATCGGCAGATATTGTGGTAGAATTGCTGGAACAGCAGGGACACAACGTTCATCCCGACACCATCAGCGAATCCATCCACGAAAAACTGTCGGCATTTTTCTATCGCAGAACCCATCGCCGCCCGATGGTGTTTCCGGTAGTGCTGGAAGTGTGAAAGTATAGCAGTAAAAAAGTGAAATTAGTTATTGGAGCTTCGCCCATACGCTAAAGCGTATTGCATAAAATAAAATAACATTTTGCACTTTACATTTTTAATTTTGCATTGTTGTAATCTGATACCTTACCCCCCAACAGGAGACCATTTATGACCGTTTTAACCCAAGCTGATGTTTTTCGACCCAAATCGAACACCCGTGCCGCACTGTATGATGTCGCGCTGATAGTGAGCGCATCGTTGTTCATCGCGCTGATGGCGCAATTGACCCTCTACCTGCCATTTAGCCCCGTACCCATCACCGGACAAACATTGGCTGTATTGCTCATCGGCGCGCTGCTGGGAAGCACGCGCGGCGGGGTAGCCGTGTTGGCATATCTCGCCGAAGGCGCCAGCGGTATGCCCGTTTTTAGCGGTGGACACGCCGGCGCAGTGGTGCTTGCGGGTCCCACCGGCGGCTATCTGGCAGGGTTTGTAATTGCGGCATATGCCGTCGGCTGGTTGGCAGAACGCGGGTGGGACAGAAACGTTTTTCTGACACTCGCCGCTATGGTGCTGGGCAATGCAGTCATTTATCTTTCCGGATTGGCATGGCTGACACAATTTGTCGGTACACAAAATGCGCTGGTAGCCGGGTTGTATCCGTTTCTGCTCGGCGATGCTATTAAAGTGTTGCTTGCCGCGCTGTTGCTCCCTGCCGGATGGAAATTATTGACTCACAAAAACTAATAATGGATGATGTATGGCTCGTCATACATTTTTCACAGGTCACACATCACCACTCAGAGGCTCGCAAATGACATCACCCAAGTTTATGCCGGTTGCCGATTATCCCCGCTATACCCCCGCCGAAATGCGCCGCCATACCGCTGATTTTTTCGCCGAGATGAGCCAGCGGCGCACCATTCGCCATTTTTCCAACCGTCCCGTGCCCCGTGACATCATCGAAACCTGTCTGCGCACCGCCGGCACAGCGCCCAACGGCGCCAATATGCAGCCGTGGCATTTCGTCGTCATCAGCACCCCCGCCATCAAGCACAAAATTCGGCTGGCAGCAGAGGCGGAAGAATACGAATTTTATGAGCATCGCGCCCCCGAAGATTGGCTGCACGCGCTGGAGCCATTCGGCACAAATCCCGATAAACCGTTTTTAGATACCGCCCCCCATCTGATTGCCATTTTTGGGCAAAATTACCATTTTGACGAAAATGGTCAAAAGGTGAAACATTATTATGTCACCGAATCGGTGGGGATTGCCACCGGTATACTTATTACCGCGCTGCATCACGCCGGGTTGGCAACGCTCACCCATACCCCCAGCCCGATGAAATTTCTCAATAGCATTTTAGAGCGCCCGCCATCCGAGCACCCATTGCTGCTGTTGGTCGTCGGCTACCCCGCCGAAGATGCCACCGTGCCCGTCATCACCAAAAAATTACTGGAAGAAATCGCCACCTTCAAATAATTTTGCAGGGGTATTCGTCCTTCGCCCGGCTTTATGCTATAATATTTCAAAACATTTGTGCTATCCATATTATGGCTAAACGAAAACCCGCAAGAAAAAAAAGCTCGTCAAACACACCTTTTAGGTTGCGCCCCGAAGTGGTGGGATTGATTTTGCTGGCATTATCGCTGTTAACGGTGCTCAGCCTGCTTCCCGCCGGGCGGGGTTCGGTTACAACCCTGTGGATTAACATCCTGGAAACATTGTTTGGCTGGGGGCTGTATATTGTCTGGCTAATTTTGGCAGTGCTGGGGCTGTGGTTTATCCGACGGTACGGCGTTGAAGACACCGATGAAAAATGGGAAAAACCGGTCGGTTCAATTCTGATTTTGCTAACGCTCATCACCGTGTTCGATTTCATTTCACCCGGCAGCGACCCGCTCGCCACCGATAATATCGGCGGGGGCGGAATTCTGGGGTGGATATTGCACCAATTGCTCGCCTCTGCGCTGGATGATTTGGGCACGTTGGTGGTGCTGTTTTTCGTGCTGATTTTCAGCATTGTGCTGGTCAGCGGACTTTCGCTGCGAGAATTGGGCGCGCTGATGCGCAACAGCTATTACCGCTTTCAAGATTGGCGGCACTTTCGCAAATTACCGCCCATCAATCAGCCGGACATGCTCCCACTAGAAGAATTACCCAAACCGTCAAAGCCATCGGTGCTGGCGCGGCTCAAATTGTACCGCACTGCGCCACCCGATAC